>CAZYSR010000166.1:0-5123 GCA_964649525.1 uncultured Gammaproteobacteria bacterium | reverse complement strand
GTTTTAGCTGACTAGTCAGCGTGCGTAACGTATGTCGCAAAATTAGCTAATTCACTCGACCGCGTTCAAGAAAAGCAGTGCGTTTTCTTACAAGGGGCGAGTGATCAATCAAATTCCACTATGGAGGGATAATAAATTGGAAATCACAGCAGTCATGGTAAAGGAACTTCGCGAAATGACTGGCGCGGGAATCATGGATTGCAAAAAAGTGCTAGCCGAATGTGGCGGTGATCAGGAAAAGGCAATTGAACTACTGCGCATCAAAGGTGCGCAAAAAGCTGAATCTCGTGCTGGCCGAACCGCTACTGAAGGGATTGTTGTTTGCCAGGTGTCGCCGGAACGAGATTGCGGAGCACTGGTAGAAATCAATTCTGAAACTGACTTTGTCTCGCGAGGAGAAGTGTTTCGTGCCTTCGCACTGCCTTTGGCGGGCATCGCCCTTTCAATCGGTGAGGACTGTGAAGACCTCAACGTTCTGAATGGATTGCCCTTCGATAATTCAGGGAAGACCGTTGAAGACGCGCGCCAGGAAATGCTACTGAAAATCAGCGAGAACATTTCAATTCGTCGTATGACAGTCATCAAGGCAGCCACAGGTTCAAAAATCGGCAGCTATGTTCACCGTGAGAGACTCGGTGTAATGGTTGAGATTGCAGGTGGTGATTCGGATAGTATTGCCGACAGCATGGCAGTGCATGTCGCAGTCATGAAACCCAATTGGGTTGATGTCGATGACATTCCTGCAGATGTAATTGAAGGTGAACGTAGAATTTATTTGAGCCAGGCGCAGGAAACGGGCAAGCCGGAATTTGTTCTTCAGAAAATTGTCGATGGAAAAATTAACAAGTTTTCAAATGAAAACACATTGATGAATCAGCCATACTATGATGATGAAGACAAAAAAGTCAGCACCCTACTCAAAGAAGACGGGGCATCAGTGACTCGTTTTTGTCTGATGGATCTTGGAAAGTAATACGACGTCATATCGTTTTGTCTGACGAACATTCAGCTGATTCGAAATTCGATACTGTTCTCTACAAGCTGAGCGGAGAGATGCTCGGTGGTGAACGGGGTATTGGGCTGGATGCAGACGAACTGAACCGTGTCGCTTCAGAACTGTTTTCCGTCGCTAGCGCGGGAATAAAAACAGGCGTTGTTGTCGGCGGTGGAAACCACTTTCGGGGAGCCCGCAATTCGGCTATCTCAGTTTCGACTCTGAGAGGGCATCAGATGGGTATGCTCTTCACCATCGCCAACGCGATCGCGTTGGAGCAGGCACTGCAGAGCCAGGGAGCAGCAGCAGTCGTGCAGTCTTCCGTCGCTGTACCCTCAATCGTTGAATTATTTGATGGTGTTTCGTTTACCCAACACCTGAATAACGGTGCAATTGTGGTCTTCGCTGGAGGTACTGGGTGCACTCACTTCACCACAGATACGGCGGCAAGTCTGCGCGCTATCGAAATGAAAGCAGATATTTTGCTAAAAGCCACTGATGTTGAGGGTGTTTACGATAGCGACCCTGCTAAAAACAATGAAGCAAGAATGTATGATTCTTTAAGCTTTGACCAGGTTCTCGCGGATAATCTAACGGTAATGGATGCAGCGTCGATCGCGCTATGCAGAGAACATCAGATACCAATTCGCGTATTTAATGGCTCCATACCTGGAAATATCAGCAAGGCCGGATTTGGCGGCGATGTGGGTACATTGGTACACTTCTAAAATTGGGGAATGAACAATGCTTGAAGAACTTGTTTCTGACGCCGAAGACAGGATGAAAAAATCACTCGCAAATCTGCGAGTGGAACTATCGAAATTACGAACTGGACGGGCCAGTACAGCATTGCTCGATCAGATTCGGGTTGATTACTATGGAACGTCGTCTCCTCTCAATCAGGTTTCCACCGTGACAGTGAGTGACCCGCGTACCATCAGCATCAGTCCTTGGGACAAGTCTATGATACCTGTCATTGAAAAAGCAATTATGGAATCAGATCTGGGCTTAAATCCGATGAGTGCCAGTGAAACGATTCGTGTACCGATTCCCTCGCTAACAGAAGAGCGTCGGGTTGAAATTACCAAAATCGCAAAATCTGAAGGTGAAAACTGTAAAGTTGCCATCCGAAACATTCGAAGGTCCTGTAACAGTGACCTTAAGGAATGGCTGAAGGAAAAGGAGATTACCGAAGATGACGAGCGCTTAGGTCAGACCCAAGTCCAAACCCTGACCGATCGTTTTGTCGCTTCGGTTGACGAAATCGTCGCAGAGAAAGAAAAAGAGATCATGACGGTCTGATGCAATATCAGACTATCAAAATTCAATTCAGAGCACAATGACGGCTGCTGATTCATCATCGTCAAGTTCAGTCCGCCCGGTACATATAGCGGTTGTCATGGATGGTAATGGACGCTGGGCGAAAAAGCGTGGTTTCAGTCGATTGGAAGGGCATCGACGTGGCGTCGAAAACGTACGAACAATGGTCGAAAATTGTGTTCGCCACGAAATCCCTTATCTCACTTTATTTGCATTTAGCAGCGAGAACTGGCGTCGTCCAAAGAAGGAAGTTGCGTGGCTGATGCGTTTGTTGGATGGCGCATTGGATCGTGAAGTGAAAACACTTCACTCCAATGGTGTGCGACTGAGATTCATTGGAGACCTTGCATCACTAGCAGCTGGCATACAGAAAAAAATTCATCAGACCTGTGAACTGACCCGGAACAATTCAACGCTAAATTTGACCATTGCACTCAATTACGGTGGACAATGGGACCTCGTTCAAGCTTTCAGAAGAGTGTTAATGGCAGTTCAACAAGGGGAAATCTGTCCGGACAACCTGTCTGCTGAATTGATTGCTGAAAATCTCAGCACTGCGCAAATGCCAAACCCGGATCTTTTTATTCGGACGGGTGGTGAAAAGCGCATGAGCAACTTTCTCTTGTGGCAGTTGGCTTACACTGAGTTGTATTTCACGGATACTTACTGGCCGGATTTCGACACCAACGAGTTTGAATTGGCACTTGAATCCTTTGCAACGAGAGAAAGGCGTTTTGGTGGAGCGGAACATGATGCAATTGAAATGGAAGTTGAAGATGTTCATGCGTAATGCACCACTGAATTTTCTTTAGGAGCGATTAGGTCAAGGCTTTCGCAATAACCTCAATTTCTGACGTCAAGTGGGCATGTAAATGAATTACAGGGAGCCTGCATATACTTTGATCATATCGGTCAGCAACTCCGCCAGTTGTACGCATGCGACTGAGGTATGCGTTGAAAATATGAAGCAGTGTCGATGGTTAGACACTGCTTTTATTCAGTAAGTACGTCAATGCTCAAGCAGAGAATCATCACTGGATTTGTTGTTGTTCTTGCGCTGTTTTCGGGTATTTACTTTCTGCCACCGTTCTGGTTTTTCATAATCCTGGTGGCAATCGGCGCCGCTGCTTCCATTGAATGGGCAAAAATGCATCAGTCAATGGGTAAACTGGGTGTCGCAATCTATCCGAGTGTGGTGATTGCACTTTGCTTGGCCCTATATTACTTCCGGGACTATGCCATTCTGTTTTATTTGGTAGGTACAGCACTCTGGCTCGTTTTTACAGTAGTGGTAATTAATGCAGCCAATACGCGACCGCCCAATTGGTTGACAGATTTTTCCGCATTTGCCATTATTGCACTGGCTGTATTTTCGATGGCTCAACTACTGGCGATACCAAACGGAAAATATTGGCTGATGGGGATGGTTATTTTGGTTGGGGTTGCTGACTCCGCAGCATTTTTTGCGGGGAGACGTTTTGGCAAAACTAAATTGGCGCCACACATTAGTCCTGGAAAAACAAGAGAGGGACTGATCGGAGGGCTACTTGCAGTTTGGGCTATCGCACTGATCTGCGGTGCGCTAATTTGGAGTGAAGATTATTCCCAAATATTTGTATTTGCGTTAATATTCTTATTGTGTGCGTTGTTTTCAGTGATCGGAGATTTATACTTGAGCTTGCAGAAACGAATCTGCGGAGTCAAAGACAGTGGATCCATTCTCCCAGGACATGGTGGAATTCTGGATAGGATCGACAGTGCGCTTGCAGTGGCGCCAGTCTACACACTGTGTGTGACGACGATTTTGACCTAATTAAGTGCGGTGATATGACCAGAACACTGACAGTTCTTGGAGCAACAGGGAGTATTGGTCAGCAGACTCTTGACGTGGTGCGCCGCTACCCCGATGAATTTGACGTACTTGCGCTGACGGCAAGTCGTGGCAGTGATGTGTTGGCGAACTTATGCATTGAGTTTAATCCTTCGTATGCAGTTGTCGGAAGTCAGCAGGAATCGGATCAACTTCGGAGCAGGCTTAACGGGAAAGCCAAAGCTACGAACATATTGGTAGACAATGACGAAGTTGAAGATAGTCGGGTATACAGCGCCGATGTTGTCGTGACTTCAATTGTTGGTGCTGCTGGTCTAAATCCAACCCTTAGGGCGATTGAAAATGGCAACACGGTTTTGATTACCAACAAGGAACCGGTCGTAATGCTAGGCCCAATGTTGCGCGATGAGGTTCAAAAACACGGAACCACCATTGTGCCAGTGGACAGCGAACACAATGCAATCTTTCAGTGCTGCTCGTCCAAATCAGGCGCTCGCTACGAGTGTTTTTCTCCGATTGACGGCCTTCGTCGTATTTTGCTGACTGGATCGGGAGGGCCTTTCAGGACCATTGATTTGGACAGGTTGCAAGCGGTTACACCTGAACAGGCAGTCGCTCACCCGGTATGGAACATGGGTCCAAAAATATCAGTTGACTCTGCAACCATGATGAACAAGGGACTGGAAATCATCGAAGCACGCTGGCTCTTTGAAACTCCTGCTGACCAGATCCAGATCGTTGTACATCCGCAGGGTATTGTGCATTCAATGGTTGAGTATATCGATGGTTCAGTTTTGGCTCAGATGGGAACACCCGATATGCGGGTCCCACTAACTTTTGGACTTTTTTGGCCACGGCGCGGAGAAAGTGGGTCTCAGCAGCTGGATATATTTGAAATGTCTGCAATGAGTTTTGAACCCCCAGACTACATTCGGTTTCCATGTTTAAAACTCGCGGGAGAAGTGGCACGATGCGAAG
>CAZYSR010000165.1:0-3302 GCA_964649525.1 uncultured Gammaproteobacteria bacterium | reverse complement strand
TTTCCTGTATGCGTCAATGCGTTCCTCAAGGGCAGCGTTGTAGAGAACCCGCAGTTTTTCAAGCAGATCATCGAGATTCTGATGCGAGGATTTCGACAGCTTGGCCGTATACGTCTCGGTTCTGATCACGCCTGATTGATGTTATTAAATATTTGATTATATTGAGTTAATTATTAGACAATATTATAGCATTTATTGGGATCGTTTAATACATAATTCCCAATTAATATACTTTTGGCTTTAAGTGTTTGTTGAGCATTGGTCGTGAAATCAAAATTGGAGAGTAATTTCGCGATTTGTCCCATTGCGGACAAAACGTAACAACAAATTCTGAAAAAAAATGGTTTGTGATGTACAGAATCGAGAGTGAAGAATACCAAATTTCCCAGGAACCGTACTACGCGCCACAGGGTAATGAAATAGAACTTTTTGAAAGTGCTTACCGGAATTGCATTCCAGTTCTGTTGAAGGGGCCGACGGGATGTGGGAAAAGCAGGTTTATGGAATACATGGCCTGGCGGCTTGGACGCTCGCTGGTTACTGTCGCATGCCACGATGATTTGACCGCTTCTGATCTTGTCGGACGTTACCTTATCGTTGGCGGAGAAACTCAATGGGTCGACGGTCCACTAACACGCGCTGTCAGAATCGGTGGCATCTGCTACCTGGACGAAATCGTCGAAGCGCGAAAGGATACCACTGTGGTCATCCACCCGTTGGCTGATGACCGGCGAGTGCTCCCCATCGACAAAACGGGCGAGCTACTGTACGCCTCGGATCATTTCAATTTGACGATTTCTTACAATCCGGGCTATCAGAGTGTTCTCAAAGACCTGAAACAAAGCACTCGACAGCGATTCCTATCGCTTGAATTCGACTATCCGAATGAAAAACTCGAACAGTCGATTATCGTGCACGAGTCTGGGATTGACCCGGGCAATGCCGCTGCGCTGGTTCGATTCGCAATCATGACTCGTAATTTGAAAGGTAGCGGATTGGAAGAGGGTGCAAGTACACGTCTGCTTATACATGCAGCCAAACTGATGGTGTATGGCGTTGCACCACTGGATGCCTGTAATGCTTCCATCTCCCAGACACTGACTGATGATCCGGAGATTCTAACTGCAATTCAGGAAATGGCCTCCTCACTGTTCTAGATTGAGATGGTGAGAATGGCTGACCGGATAAACAAGGCGTCAATTCGCGTCAATCAACCGCTAACAGAATTTGAAATTGAAGAACGTCTGGAGGACCTGTTAGGTGCGGTCCTCACCTCCCGCCGAACGGCTGCGGAGCCGGCGCAGAAACTGTCGCGATTACATCGTCCCGAGCAGGATTTCGCTCTACACTGGGCAGGAGTAATTTCAAAATCCAACTCTGAAATGGCGTTTCAGTTCGTGAGTCATGTTGCTCAGGCCTTTTCGTTGCTGGATACTGATGGTGTCACGCAGTGGATCATTGAAGCGATGGACATCTACGATCGTGATGGTCTTTATCTTGGCAGTGCGGCACTTCGGGGAGTGGAATCCTTCGCAGATAAATTGGTGCAAGAGCAATATTCCGTAACCTTCAATGATGTCGTAACTGTCATGAATAAATTCGCCATTGGAGTGTCCGGAAGACACTTGGGTATTGATGAAGACAAAAAGGCATGGACTGATACCGAAACGATGTATTTACCGCATTCAGTTCGACAGTTCGAATCAAGTCGCAGGAATTTTGAGCTTTACAAGGCGATGGTTGGTTTCATGCTGGCTCAGTCGCGCTTTGGAACTTTTCGGGTCGATCAGGCAATGGGAGTGCCGATTGTCTGTACAAAGATTGCAAACTATCGAGACCCGGCCAGGGCGCTTAGAATTTTCGAAGCGGTGGAAGAACATCGGTTGCTAGCTCGCCTCGAAGCTGAACTTCCGGGGCTTGCCAGACAAATGAGGGCTTTAAAGCAGGATGCGTCGAGTGGGCGACAACTTAGCTCGGAGTTTCCGGAGTTTGAACGAGTTCAGGATTTAGATGCGACCGTTAATGATTCACTTTCTGTGGTCAAACAACTCTACGATAAAAAAGTGAATTTTCCAGAACCTGCCTGTTATCAAGGCGTGATTGATCTGGAACGAGTACGTCTGATTACGCGGCAGCGAGTCGAAAAAGAGCGTGATAAATTTCGTGCGGATCTTGCTCTGTTGGCGGAGGGAGTACAGGATGAGAGTGAACCGGACAGGGAGAGCTTGAAGCGAGAAGCGTACGAGGTTTCCTATTCTCAGGAAACGGAAATTGATGGTCAGGGCGATGGGGAGTTGACTGTTGCCATTGAAGGCCAACCGGTAACACCGCCCGAAGATATGATTCAAACCGCAAAGTCGATTATCCAGGACTTTGGTGAAATTCCGGAAGACTATCTTGTTCCCACTGGAACCGGTCTGTATGATGCTAGCCAAACACCTGAAGATCGGCCGGAGAAAGAGGTTGACAAACTCGAAGGTGGAGCTTTTTACGACGAATGGGACTATCGACGATGTCACTATCGAAAAAACTGGTGTGTGCTGAAAGAACTGGAGATGCATCCGGGCAGTGCGCAAACCGTTTCCGCCATCCTGGACAAGTATTTCCATCTAGTGCGCGAGATTCGAAAATCATTTGAGGCGCTCAGAGGTGATGATCGAATGCTGCGCAGGCAGAAGAATGGAGATGATATTGATATCGATGCTGTTGTGGAGAGTTATGTTGATGTCGTAAAAGGGGAGGAACTCAGTGAACGGCTGTTTGTCAAATCGCGCAAAATGGAGCGCAATCTTGCAGTTGTATTCATGGTAGACGTCAGTGGTTCAACCAAGGGATGGATCAACGAGGCAGAACGCGAGAGTCTGGTGCTATTGAGCGAAGCGCTGGAAACTCTGAGTGACCGCTATGCGATCTACGGGTTTTCAGGTATGACCCGCAAACGTTGCGAGGTATATCGGATCAAAACTTTTGAAGAATCCTACGATCATCAAGTCAAAGCGAGAATAGCTGGCATGAAACCGCAGGACTATACCCGAATGGGAGTGGTCATTCGACACTTGACTGAAAAGCTCAAGCGCATTGATGCCAAGACTAGAGTACTGATAACAATCTCAGATGGCAAACCCGATGACTACGATGGGTATCGGGGTGAGTACGGCATTGAAGATACCCGCCAGGCGCTGTTGGAGGCCAAGCATGCTGGCATTCATCCATTTTGCGTCACGATCGACACTCATGCTCACGAATATCTGCCCCACATGTATGGCCATGTCAACTACACCGTAGTGAGCGATATCAGAAAG
>CAZYSR010000164.1:0-6683 GCA_964649525.1 uncultured Gammaproteobacteria bacterium | reverse complement strand
ATGGTGCTCGAACTGCAGACGCTGGCAAGAGCCTGCGGTAAGAGCCATGTCCAGAATTTGGAACCAGAAGACATGGTTGCTCTGACAGTTGAAGCAGCAGCCATGGCAAAAGTGCCACTGGCCGGAACCAGTTGGATTCCTGGAGCGTAAGCCATTTGAGCAATTTATTGTGGGTGCACAATAGAGATTTTTGAGTTTGACCTGCTCGCGATTATGTGAATCAGGCTGAACAGTCTGGTTGATTGTTTACGTGAGCTCCAATCACATTTAAGGAGGTTGAAAGATGTCGACAGATCTTGCGAAAGTCGCAAAAGAAGAATCAATCAAGTATTTCCTGATCAGTTTCGTGGACTTGTTTGGAGTGCTTCGGGCAAAACTTGTGCCTGCCGCCGCAATAGGTGGAATGCAGGAAGAAGGCGCCGGGTTCGCTGGGTTCGCAACCTGGCTGGACATGACCCCCGCAGACCCCGACATGCTCGCAATTCCCGACCCCAACAGTCTCATCATCCTACCATGGAACCGTGAAATCGGATGGCTGGCTGCAGATTTGTGGATGAGCGGTGCCGAAGTGGAGCAATGTCCACGCATCATGCTGAAGCGACAGATCGCCAAGTTCGCCGAAAATGGACATGTAATGAAAACTGGAGTGGAATGCGAATACATGTTGATCAACGCGAGTGGCGATGACATTAACGATTCGCTGGACTCCCAGGAGAAACCTTGCTATGACCAGTCTTCGCTGCTCAGAAAATATCACATCGTCAGTGAAATCTGCGATGCTATGGTCGAACTTGGCTGGGGGCCTTACCAGAACGACCACGAAGACGCCAACGGCCAGTTTGAGATGAACTGGGACTACAGCGACGCCCTGACGACAGCAGACCGGCATACCTTCTTCAAGTTCATGGTAAAGACAATCGCTGAGCGCAATGGCGAGCGCGCAACATTTATGCCGAAACCGTTTGTTGATCTGACGGGTAATGGCTGTCACGCACACGTCTCGGTTTGGAATTCCGATGGAAGTAAAAATCTGTTTCTTGACGAATCTGAGGAAATGGGACTATCCGAACTGGCCTACAAATTCTTGGGCGGTATCATTCACAGTGCAGAAGCTCTGTGTTCAATTTTTAATCCAACCGTCAACAGTTACAAGAGGATTAATGCCGCACGGACCCGCTCAGGTGCTTCCTGGTCGCCAAACTCAGTAACCTATACCGGAAACAATCGAACGCACATGATTCGAATTCCTGATGCAGGACGTTTCGAATTACGTTTGATGGATGGTTCAGCGAATCCTTACCTGCTGCAAGCTGGAATCGCAGCGGCCGGACTTGACGGCATTCAGAACAACCGCGACCCCGGGCAGAGACTGGACAATGACATGTATGCCAATCCTGAACTGGCTGGCGATGTCAAGAAACTGCCGCTGAATCTGCTGGATGCCATTCGACTGACCGAGTCTCATGACGTGCTTCGAAATGCACTTGGCGCTGACAACATCAATAGCTATTGCAAATTGAAACTGCAGAACTGGAATCAGTACTGCGCCGAGGTTTCCAACTGGGAGCGTGCCAATACGCTAGATTGCTGATTGATCTATCGATCGTTGACGTCATAAAACGGTTGCACAATCATAGTTTGACTGCCGAACCCAACGGCAGTCAAACTCATTCAATCAGGGTTGGTTATCGACCCGAGTAAGACTTTGTGCGATGCACCTGTTACAGATGGTAGGCTGGCCGGAAGACCGTTTATTCGCTGCTTCGCCAGCCAAGCAAACGCACAGGCTTCTACATCGTCGGGCGATACTCCAAATTCCTGAGATGTTGACACCTCAAGACCTGTTATCTGCTCTAAGCGGCCAACCATTGCAAGGTTGTGTGCACCTCCGCCACAGAGAATGATACGCCGTACTTTAGGCATCCATTTTTTTATTCCAAGCCAAATGGAGTCTGCGGTAAATGCAGCAATCGTACTCTGAATTACTGCTGCATCCTGGCCTCGATCAGTCGCTACATCGAGTTTTCTCTTTAACCAATCAACGTTGAAATAACGTGTATCCAAACTCTTCGGCGGTGGTTCACTAAAGTACCGATCCTGCAAAAATGATGCAAGTAGTGACTCATTGATAGTCGCTGAACTCGCCCAGCTTCCATTCTTATCGTAGGAATCGCCTTTGCACATCTGGACCCATCGATCTGAGAGTGTGTTGCCTGGACCAGTGTCAAATCCAATAACCGGTTCGCTTCCATCAGCCGGAAGGTAAGTAACATTGGCGATGCCACCGATATTGACAACTGCAATCGCTTCTTTTTCCGTACTAAAGGCATACTGATGAAACGCTGGTGCCAACGGTGCGCCTTGGCCGCCATGGTTCATATCAGCGCTACGAAAGTCACTGACAACAGTAATACCGGTCATTTGTGCAAGCGTCTTTGGATCGCCTGCCTGCCAGGTAAATGGGGGATCAGCGTCGGGTCGATGCAAAATTGTCTGGCCATGGCAACCAATTGCCTGCACCTGAGATCCTTGATGTTCAGCCGTTAACTTTAATGAGGCCTGTGCATACAGCTCACTGAGTTCAACATCAATTTCTCGAATAAATGCCTGGTCTGAGCGAGGGTTATTGATTAACTCAAGCAGTTTTTCTCGAAATGTCTTCGGATATGGCTGAAATTCCGAGTTGATTACCCTGACACGTTCATCAGTGTCAAATGAAGCGAGGACAGCATCGACTCCGTCCAGGCTGGTGCCAGACATCAGCCCAGCAAATAGGGTGCCCATCAAAAGTTTGCTGAACCAGCAGCAAAATCACTCAACTGACTGTTACTGGCTGCTCGCAGTTTGGTGAGATGAGGGACGATACTCAACCTGTGGTGCATCAATACTTGCCAGACGTTTGCTGAATTCGTTGACTACTGCTTGAAAAGTGATTTTGTATTGCTCTGGGATGGGCTGGCCTTTTGGCATGTCATATTGCAACGGATCGCGATGTCTGCCATTTACATGAAATTCATAATGTAGATGCGGGCCCGTGGACAGACCGGTTGAGCCGACATAACCAATCACCTGCCCTTGTTTAATGTAACTGCCAACCGAAGTGCCTTCAGCAAAGCGCGACATGTGAGCATAAAGCGTGCGATACTTGCTGCCGTGTTGAATAACGATCATTTTGCCATAACCACCGGACCATCCGCGTTTAATGATCTGTCCTGTTGCAGTCGATCGAATTGGAGTTCCAGTTCTGGCGCCATAATCAACACCAAGATGCGGTCGATTAGTTTTAAGCACCGGATGGTAACGTCTTTTACTGAAATTCGAAACGACTCTTGCAGACTTGATCGGTGATCGCAGGAAGTGTCCCTGCATGTTCAATCCCTCGCTGTCATAGTAGGCAATCCTGTCATCATCATCAACGTGCCGGAAAGCGTGCAGTTCAGCGTCTTCCTGAATCAGAGAACCCGCCTTAATGTTGATTTCCTTTAGCGGTTTACCCTTGATGTATTCACGATCATAAATGATGCAAAATTGATCGCCCCGTTGCAGCTGCCGGCTGAAGTCAAACCGCGATTCAAACAACGATACAAATTCGTCCAACACTTCTCTGGGAATATTGATCGCATATCCTGCACTATAGAGACTGCTCTTAACCTCTGCACAGGCGTAGTGCTCCTGAACTTCAGCCTTGATCTTTTTGAAACCTACGAAATATCCACCTTCTATTGGAAAAACAAGACGAACTTTTGCTGTTCCCTTCTCAGGAACCTCCAGGATTGCAAATTCCCCTTCCTCAGACTTTGCGATATTCATCACTTGTCCTGGTTTCAAACCGGTGGCCAACCACTCGTTACCGGGGTAGCCTGCAACAGCAATAGCTTCAACCGCAGAAAGACCAGTACGTCTGAATATCTTGCTCAATGCGTCACCTTTTTTAACAGTGGTGGTGCTCCACTTCAAATTGGTACTCTTCAGTTTTGCGTATTGAGTCTCATAGTCAATCAAGTCTTCACGTTCTACAGACTCAATTTCCTGCTTCAGCAACTTCACAATCGTACCGGCGCGTCGAGCCTCTCTGATATTGATAATGGCAAACCGATTTCCATCGTAAGTCGCCATCAGCAAAAGTTTATTTTTGCGACGAAGTTCAATGCCCAACAGTTTGTTGTTACTCCAGACGAACTTCAAATGGTCACGTGGATACAGTACAGAGATCGGTTTGCTACCCGGTGCATCAATCAGCCTCAGTGCAATCTTGTAGGACAAGTTGTTACGTTTGAATATGGCCGATAGTGTATCGCCAGGACGAACATTCGACTCAGTCAGAACCACAGGTGCATTCGCTAGAGACTCCAAGTCGGTAGACAGCAGAATGACCGGTTCGGCTTCTCCGGTTGGCACCAATTTTTCTTCACCCGATACAGGTTCGAGCACGGTAACGTCTGGCTGTGACTGTTGATTGGGCTGTTGATCGAGCTGAAGTGCCTGCTCGTAATCGGTAATCGGCCCACCAAGGCCCTCGTCTTTTGCGTCCGATTCGGCAACTTCAGCCAATTCAGTCTCAACTGGTTCCACTGTTGGTTCGGCAGGCAGGGACTGGTCGTCAAAACTTTGATCATTGATCACTGCTTCAGCAACTTGTTTCACTTCTGTCTCAAGTAACACCGGTTCTGGTTCATACAATTCTCCAACATTTGCCGCCAATTCGATATCGCTGACGGACTCAGAAAGACTCTGGCTTTCTGCAGAAAAATTTGTAAGTGCGGCTAATTCAGTTACAACCGTGTTCAGCAATGGTGCCGCTGGCTGGGGTTGGTCAACTGAATTTTCACTGATGTGTGCAACGGGTTCCGTGTCACTGAGCGGCTCAATGTGACTGTGCTGGGTAATGCCTACTGCAGCAACCTGTACCAATTGGGTTGCGATAGGCTTCAGTTCCCTGGAAATTTGGTCCGGCTCTATTTCAATGAATTCCGGTTCCTCGCGTTCAATTACCAGTGAAACGGGATGTTGCGCTTCCTTGCCAGAACCTGTAACGACGGTCAGTTCGGACTGAATGTGTTCGATCTGTTGGTCGTGCTCTGCTACAACCTGTATCGCCGACTCGGTGGGCACGGCTAACTCGTCAAAAATTTGATCATCAGTCAATGACTCAGCAACTTGAGCTAACTCCGGTTCAAGCGCAGCCATTTCGGCTTGTTGGACCGGGGTTTCTTCAACATAGACTGTCGATTCGATATCTCTGATTGACTCGGGAAGAATCTGGTTTTCTGCATCAAAGTCTGTGAGTGCAGTCAGTTCAGTCGCAAGCGGTTCCATTACCGGTACAGCTGGCTTGGCAGGTAGTTCGACTGACCCTTCGTCGATGCGGGCAATCGATTCAGTGTCGCTGACCAGTTCATTGTGGATTTGCTGGACATCCCCTAGTGTAGCAACCTGAACCAATTCGGTTTTAGCTGACTGCAGCGTCTCGGGTCCTTGGCCCGAATCTGCGGCAATGTACTCCAGAGACTTGTGATTGCTTACTGATTCACCGAATTGTTGAGCATCCGTTTCAGAATCTATAACAACGAACAATTCGGGCTGAATCTGTTCGATCTGTTGTACGTGCTCTGCTTCAAACTGTACCACCGACTCGACAGGCACGACCAGTTCGATAAGACTTTGATTATCAGTCAATGATTCAGCAAGTTGGGCCAACTCCGTCTCAAGTAATTCCGGTTCGAGCACAGCCAATTCGGTTTGTTGGATCGGTGTTTCTCCAACATAGACAGTCAATTCGATATCACTGATTGACTCGGGAAGACTCAGGTTTTCTGCATCAAAATCTGTAAGTGCAGCCAGTTCAGTCCCAAGCGGGGTCATCGGTTCGGATTGTTGAACAGGCCTTTCAGCGACTTCGATCGCCTCTTCGGCATGGATTATTGATTCAAAAGAGAATTGAAAGCTCATCTCTGGCTTGAGTTCTTCACTTGATTCGGTCGTTGTCAACTCCAACGCGGAGACAGATGCCTCTGGAAGTGGTGCGGGTTCGTTAGAAGACCCATCTACTGGCTCCTGAACGCTAACTTGTTCACCGGTACTTTCGATTTCTTTGACTAACCCGCTAGTTTCAGCTAATTCAGTTGCAGGTGTCGCTTGTTTGGTAATAGCCTGTGAAACTGGTTGAACAATTCCAATTGAAGAATTGAAGTTTTGATCGTCGACCTTCAGTTGAGGGGCCAGCGAAAAGGCCAGAATGGAGAACGAGAGCGCTATAAAGACCGTGAAATAAATCAGCCCTTTGATCGGCGTGTAATTTTGACCGTCGAGTGGGTCTGCACGCTGCCGATCATTTGCAGGCGAACTCAATGAATAGCGACCTGCATGGTTTTCCTTGCTGTCAAAGTTGTTATTCATTGGAAATCAGCACGGGTAAAGTGTTGTTATAGTTCTGTCCCCAGAAGCTTGCAAAGTTGCGATTTAGCCAGTCAATTCAGCAAAGACTTTCCGTTCAATTATAGATTGTATACAACCAATTGAATTAAGGCAAAATTTGAGGTTACTTTTACCATAACCATTTACACAAACTTCAGCGATGAACTTTGTTAATCTGCTTGTCGAACTTGGTCATTTTCTTTCACATTATTTCAGAGGCTAGCATCCACTCCAGGCAACTGTTCAAGTCCGATTGCCTTCTTTAATTC
>CAZYSR010000163.1:0-5162 GCA_964649525.1 uncultured Gammaproteobacteria bacterium | reverse complement strand
GGACACTGACAAGCCTTTCACTCTGAGACTCGGTGGCAAAGTGTCTGATGTCGCCCGAC
This sequence comes from uncultured Gammaproteobacteria bacterium, assembly GCA_964649525.1. Classification (GTDB taxonomy): domain Bacteria; phylum Pseudomonadota; class Gammaproteobacteria; order Arenicellales; family JAJDZL01; genus JAJDZL01. The sequence goes on along the minus strand of CAZYSR010000163.1, from coordinate 5,103 downwards.
AGATTCATAAGGATTTTGAAGATACATTTAAATTTGCTCGAATTTGGGGTAAGAATGTTTTTGCGGGGCAGCAGGTTGGTCCGGATCATCTGCTTGACGACCTGGATATTCTGGAAATCCATGTTCGCTAAACTGAGCGGACAGCGATAGATTTTCAAATAATTACTGTAGCCAGAAATTGCCGTTAAACTACATTTGATATGACGGAGTAGAGCAGTTGAATAATTCAACAAATTTCAGTTTCCTGGTGTGGGTTATTACGGCTACTGTATTTTTCGGTATCTCAGTTGTGCAGGCAGGCGATAAATTCAAGGACCTTCAAAAGGGTTGGTCGTTCGAGAAGAGTTTGCCCAAGAATTTCAAAAAGCATGGCTATATCGTTGCCAAACAGGCGGACGGGCACCCTGTGCGAGATGGTCAAATATCCATGCGATTTGAGGTGCGACCTGGAGACTGCAGTTGGAGTGAGGGATGGAGCGACTGTGAAAAAGATCGAGAGCGACATGAACTGAAGAGCAAAAAGACCTGGAACAAGGGTGAGTATTGGTATCACTGGTCGATTTATTTCCCGGATGATTACCCAATTATCGCTCCCGTAAAAGTTGCACTAGCCCAGTTCCACCAGAAAAAATCTCACGTTGTTTGGATGTTTTAAAACGGTTACGGCGGTTATTTCGTTGATAATCAGACAACTGGCGGAACCGTTGAGAAAGTAAAAATACTGACTGACAATGAAATGCGAGGAAAATGGAGTGATGTACTGGTTCACGTGCGTTGGACACACAATCCCGACGGATTCTTCAACGTATACGTGAACGGAGAAACGACGCCGCGCTACAGATGGACTGGTTACACCAAAAAGAAAGGGAAAAGGACGTATTTCAAATTGGGTATTTATCGAACTTATGTAAGTCGAAAGCCCGATGGCGCTCCTACCCAGATAGTCTACTATGATCATGTCAACCACGCCAAGACGTGCGATCGCACTACCCGATATTTTGAATGTGAGGCGATACTGGCTAATCGCGCTAACTGAATCTTTTACAACCAGTGGTTAAAGTAATCACAGTCATTCAATTGCCCCCATTAATTGGGATTATGATTATCAATAAGCTAAGCGTCATTTTTGAAGCAACGACGTGCTCTAATAAAACGGTCAAACATATCAAAGTTTAACGAGTTTATGAGTACCAAACCCAGCATGAATCTGCGGGAACGGAAGATCGTGGGCCTGATTGGTGCCGCCCACTTTTTTTCGCATTTCTATTTTTTGCTTCTACCCTTACTGTTCCCAATTTTGCATGACGTTTACGGCGTCGGATATACGGAACTCGGTGTCGGCTACGCGGTTTTCAGCATTGCAAGTCTGGTCTGCCAAACGCCAATCGGATTTATTGTTGACCGAGTCGGCGCTCGCTGGATATTAATGGCAGGAGTTGCAGTTGAATCTGTTGTTCTGGCCCTGTTTGGCATTTTTCAAACCTACACCGGCTACCTTTTATTGATGGGGGCCGCTGGCATGGCCAATGCGGTGTATCACCCCTGTGACTATTCGATTCTAACCCGCTCTGTCAATCAGGACAGACTTGGCAAAGCATTTTCCATCCATACGTTTTGCGGACAGGCCGGATCGCTCACCGCGCCAGTCATTATCATCATGATTACCGCAGGACTGGACTGGCCTTATGCACTGATGATTTGCAGCGGAATGGGGCTCATCATCCTGGGAGGATTACTCTTAGGTTTTCGTGGCGTTGTGTTACCAGACGCGGCTCACGTTGAAGGAGCTGTGCAACAAAGAAAAAGCAGTCTTAGGCTGCTATTCAGCGCTCCAGTATTGCTGGGCTGGCTGTTCTTTTTCGGCTATGCAATAACCAGTACTGGACTCTACGATTTTTCTGTCGCCGCATTGACTGAAATTTATGACTCGACACTAGGACAGGCAGGCATTATCATCTGGCTGTTTCTAGCTGCTGATGGAGTAGGAATCTTACTGGCGGGTGTTTGGGCACACCGTTGGAGAAATCACGAGTGGGTGGTTGCCAACTGTCTTATTGCGTTTAGTGTTTGCATGTTTTTCATCACTTTCGTGCCGATGTCCATGACTGTACTCTCAATCCCAATAATTATTGCCGGCTTGTTCTATGGGTTTATCGCACCATCTCGCGATGTGATCATTGCCAGCATGGCACCAGCGAGAGATATGGGCAAAGTTTTTGGTACGGTGACCACTGGCTTCAACGCAGGTGGAATTGTCGGTCCACCGCTGTTTGGCCTGTTGCTCGACCTCGGTGACCTCCACTCGATTTTCTGGGGTGCCGGAATTTTAGGAATTATCACCGTATGGACTGTGATTAGACCTTCGTCCATCAGATTGCTGTTTCGTCCCTCTGCTGAAAGGAGTTAATCATGTCTCAAAACACTCGAAGCTGCGGTATCCAACTCATGAAGCTACTTGAGGACTACGGTACTGAGTTTGTTTTTGGGATTCCCGGTGTCCACACGCTTGAACTTTACCGAGGCATTGCCGACTCGTCTATTCGACACGTCACACCCCGACACGAGCAATCAGCAGGATTTATGGCGGATGGCTATGCACGCGCTACGGGTAAGATTGGTGTCTGCTGTCTGATTACCGGTCCTGGTGTCACCAATGCAGCTACGCCGCTGGCTCAATCATACTCCGACTCGGTTCCGATTCTGGCAATATCAAGCGTCAACAAAACGTCAAGTCTGGACTTGGGACAAGGCGACCTGCACGAACTTAACTCTCAGAGTAAACTTTCCGCACACTTCACTGCTTTCAGCCAAACGATATTGTCAACCGACAGCGTTCCGGAAGTTATCGCAAGGGCGTACGCGGCATTCAATGCAAGCCGCCCGCGACCGGTGCATGTTGAAATTCCCATAAACTTGATCAACAATCCAGTCGACTGGTTACCTCTACGCGAAAGCTTAGCGCCCGCTCCTCAAGCAGATCACGGATTACTGAAAAGAGCCGCCCAAGCATTGGCGAACGCAAAGAATCCGGCTGTTATTCTTGGCGGCGGGTGCAAAGACTGCGCAGCGGAGGCTGCCGAGCTTGTAAAGTTATTGAATGCCCCAGTGGTAACAACATTTGCCGGCAAAGGCATTATTACTGAAGACCATCCACTTAGCCTTGGATCCAATCTTCTACACCCGCCGGTTCTGGATTTCTTAAAGCAAGCTGATTCTGTTCTTGCTGTCGGCACTCATTTGTCTGAAACAGATATCTGGAGTCGGGGTGGCGACATCGAATTTGATGGCCAACTCATCAGAGTAGACATTGATCCGTCTCAGCTTTACCGGAATGCCCCTCCCGACGTACCGATTTTGGGAAATGCAAGTCACGCACTGGCTGAAATTGCAAACCATCTGAAATCAATAAACCTACATCCGGCAAACAGACACGCTGAGAACCTGCTGCTTGTCAGCGATCTGCTCGAAAACACCAAATCTTACTGGTACGAAAGCACACCCATTCACATCAAGGTTTGGGACAAGATTCGGAGCACATTGCCTGATCATGGCATCGTAACCGCAGATTCGACTCAACTCGTTTACAGTGGCAACTATGTATTCAAAGCGCGTAGGCCACGGACTTATCTCACCTCCACGACTGGCTATGGCACGCTTGGCTATGCTTTGCCTGCTGCCATCGGTGCAAAATTGGGCAAACCGGACTCGCCAGTTGTCTGTGTAATTGGCGATGGTGGTTTGATGTTTACGATTCAGGAGTTGGCAACCGCGGTAGAGCATCAACTGCCAATCGTCATAGTGCTGTGGCACAATGACGGCTACGGAGAGATCAGAGACAATTTCAATGAATTTGGCATCCCACTCGTTGGTGTTGATCTCGCCATGCCGAATTTTCTTTCCGTGGCCAGGGGGTTCGGCTGTCATGCAGAGTCTGTCAATGACTTAGCAGAACTTCCCCACCTGATGCAAAAAGGGTTCCGTGCAATTCGACCAACGTTGCTTGAAATCCACGCTGACAGAGTAAAGGTGGACTGACTGAAAATCTCTCGCTCAATCTAAATTCATCAATGCAGCCGAGCCATGCCAATTGACAGGTGGCTTGACTCGATTTTGCCTTACTCCGCCAACCTGTTAGAATGAATGAATCAGAAAGCCTAGTGAAACAGCTGAAAGACAACATCACAGCCGAATGAATTTATGGATACGGATTTCTGAAGCCATCATGCGATTGTTTCGCAGTGCAGGCAGTAAACTTGTCGTGGAACCATCGTCCCCTCCGCCAGAAGTCGATTTAGAGCCTTTACCCCTAGAACCTGATAAGGCCAATTACGAACATCGATTGAACGTTTCCCTTGTTCAGTTCATTCGGGACAGTGAGGCACCTGTCCGCTTGAAGAATGCGTTTCGTCTGGCAGATGAAGCAGATATGCTGCCGCACCAGACACTTGGAGATTACCTCAATAATCGGCACACAGCATACAAAACATACTGCGAAATGCCTCAGTTCTCTGGGCTTTTGGTTTTTGATTTGGAATGCCTGCTGAACAATAAATTTAGACAGCTTCAGCTTGACGAGTATGAGCCTGATCTAATCGAAGGCGGTCTTAACCAGACTCTGTCTAAAGAGCCCCGTTCATGGAGTGAAATTGCCCGGCAGATCAAAAATCATACTGACCTAGCTGATCAGTACATCAGCTTGTCTGCTCAAGTTTTAGACTTACCCTGGCCATCAGATCTTCTGTATCTGCAGTTGAAGGAGCTCCAAAACCTGACTGCAAGTGATCTCGAAAACCTGCTAGGCCCGCTCAATGTAGACGACAACGGAAATGAAGCAATCCGAACTCTGAAATCGGTGCTGTCTTTCTGGGATGATCCAAAAAAACAGCAGCGAGTGGATGAACTGAATCCTGAATCTCTGATTCGACAAGCGGTTGAACGACATATTCCACATGTGGCAGCTCGGGTGCTATACAGACGCCTGGATTCAGTATCGTCCCCAAAAGAAACCGCTGAAGCAATTGGGCAGAGTCTGGGGCTCTCGCGCGACTACATCCGTCAGTTTGAAACCAAAGCAGTGAGACGGCTCAACCAATCTCCGTTCAG
>CAZYSR010000162.1:0-4011 GCA_964649525.1 uncultured Gammaproteobacteria bacterium | reverse complement strand
GTTCTATCGACCACCGGAAGATAGCCCTGAAATTCAGTACATGCTGAATCAGCGAAAAAAACTTGGCGGCTCTTTACCGGTGCGCCGTCCCATTCCTGGTTCTCTCAAAATTCCGAACCTTGATATTTTTGCGAATCAACTCAAAGGAACCGGTGGTCGTGAAATATCGACAACGATGGGCTTTGTCAGAATTCTGACAAGCATTATTCGAGACAAGGAGATTGGGCGCAATATCGTACCGATTGTTCCAGATGAGTCAAGAACTTTTGGCATGGAAGGGATGTTCCGACAGTTGGGGATTTACTCGCCTCTGGGACAGCTGTATGAACCTGAAGATTCAGATCAGTTGATGTTCTATCGGGAATCTAAAGAAGGACAGGTTTTACAGGAAGGCATCAACGAAGCAGGTGCGATTTGCTCATGGATTGCTGCAGGTACATCCGGAAGCAACCATGGCATTCGAATGATTCCGTTTTACATTTTCTATTCGATGTTTGGATTTCAACGAGTTGGAGATCTGGCTTGGGCAGCTGCTGACAGCCACGCTCGCGGTTTTCTGATTGGCGGAACAGCGGGTCGAACCACACTGGCTGGAGAGGGTTTGCAGCATCAGGATGGACACAGTCATGTTCTTGCATCGACCATTCCGACCTGTATTTCCTATGATCCAACGTTTGTTTATGAACTTGCAGTCATTATTCACGACGGCTTACGCCGCATGTATCAGGAAGACGAGTCGGTTTATTTTTACATCACCTGCATGAACGAAAACTACGAGCATCCTGCGATGCCAGAAGGTGTTGAAGAGGGAATCGTCAAGGGAATGTATCTGTTCAAGCGGTCAAAGTCAAAATACAAGAACCGCGTTCAGCTCATGGGGAGTGGCACAATTTTGCGAGAAGTGATTGCAGCCGCTGAAATTCTTGAATCAGACCACTCGGTTGCTGCTGACGTTTGGAGCGTGACCAGTTTCAATGAACTGGCCAGAGATGGACATTCCGCCAATCGCTGGAGCCGCTTGCATCCAGTTGAAGAACGTCGTAAGAGCTATGTGGAAACCTGTCTGGAAGATTCGGATGGACCAGTCATCGCTGCGACTGACTATATGCAGGTTTATGCCGATCAAATTCGCGGTTTTGTACCACGCAGTTACCATGTGCTTGGTACTGATGGTTTTGGTCGTTCGGACACCCGAGTCAACTTGCGTCAGTTTTTTGAAGTAAACAGAAACCATGTTGTGGCAACCGCATTGAATGCTCTCAAAGAGGAAGGGAAACTAACCGCCAAAAAGGTTGAGCAAGCGTTTAAGAAACTTGAGATCGATCCGGATAAACCAGACCCGATAACACTCTAGTTCTCCTACAGATCACTGGCAGAAGATTTGCGTTATGCTTTACTCAGTTTCTGAATGCTGGTGAATTGGTAGAGTGCACATTGTTAACTTGTCAACTAAAGAAGCACTAATTTCATAATCTGAAGCAAAGATGAGTCAAATCGAAAAGGTACATCTTCCGGATATCGGTGATTTCACTGATGTAGAAATTATTGAGATACACGTCTCAGTCGGAGCAGTTCTTGATGTTGAAGATACAATTTTGACACTGGAAAGCGACAAGGCAACTATGGAGGTTCCCTCCCCAGCCGCTGGCAAGATAACTGAAATAGCGGTAGCAGTAGGCGACAAAATTTCTGAAGGCGACTTCCTTGTCTCGGTCGAAACTTCATCTAGCTCAGTTGAGGATTCTGTAGAAAACGAACAGGAAGATAAACAATCCACCTCATCAACGGAACAGCAAACGGATAGTCAATCCAGCGGCAGCAGTTCGCAAGAGGTGCGTTTGCCTGATATTGGTGATTTTTCAGATGTTGAGATAATCGAGATGCATGTAAATGTAGGTGATGTGCTGGCTGCTGAAGATCCGATTCTGACACTGGAAAGTGACAAGGCAACCATGGAAGTTCCTTCACCCGTCGCTGGAAAAGTCACAGAGTTGGGCGTAAAAGTTGGCGACAAGATTTCACAAGATGACTATCTGATAACAGTCGAAGCTAGTGCATCAGATTCCACTATCGATACTCAAGATTCACCAACTCAACCAATTGAAACAAAGGAATCAGACAAATCCACGCCTGAACAAGAGGATTGGGAACCAACTGTCCCAACGGAAGATAGGACAGACCTACCGTCGCTTCCACCTTCGTTACCACCACCAGTTGAGCGATCAAAGGGCAAGACTCCGCATGCCAGTCCATCGGTCCGTCGCTTTGCTCGAGAATTAGGAGCAGATTTATCACAAATTCGCGGAACGGGTCCGAAGGCACGGATTCTTAAAGAAGATGTTGTGAAATACATTAAAGGCGCGTTGACAGATCTTCCAACGCAAGCAGTTGGCCAATCACTTGGTCCACCTCCAATTCCAGAAGTTGACTTTTCTAAATTTGGTGAATTCGAAACAGTCAAGTTAAGCAAAATCAAGAAGATTACTGGAGATCGGCTACATCGATCCTGGCTGGATATACCTCATGTTACAAACCATGATGAAGCCGACATCACTGAACTTGATCTCTTTCGAAAAGAAATTGATGCTGAACAGAGAGTATCTGGGACAAGAGTCACCATTCTTTCCTTCATCTGTAAAGCAATTGTTAGTGCATTGCAACACTATCCAACCTTCAATTCATCACTGTCCGCAGATACGCAAAGTCTGATTCTAAAGAAGTACATCAATATTGGCGTCGCCGTTGATACGCCCAACGGCCTAGTGGTTCCAGTCATTAAAGAAATCCAAAATCTGGGCGTGGTGGAAATCGCAAAATCATTGCAACAAGTGAGTGCCGCTGCTCGTGAGGGAAAACTGACGCCTTCAGATTTTCAAGGTGGTTGCTTTACGATTTCAAGTCTCGGAGGGATAGGCGGGCGTTTCTTTACCCCAATCATAAATCCTCCTGAAGTCGCTATATTGGGAGTTAGCCGACACAAAAAGCAACCATTTCCAGGAGATAGCGGAATTGTTTGGAAGACGATGCTACCACTTTCGCTTTCCTACGATCATCGAGTAATTGATGGTGCAGAAGCAGCTCGATTCTTGAAATTTGTCTGTGAACTACTTTATGACTCTAGACGAATTTTGCTGTGACAACTATTCGTCACAGTGATTCATTCGTACAAATAAATAGATCAGATTAAGCTATGCAAATCGATACGGAAGTTGCTGTTTTAGGCTCAGGTCCTGGTGGTTACACAGCGGCATTCCGCGCTGCTGACCTCGGGAAAAAGACTGTATTGATTGAACGCTACCCGAGCTTGGGTGGCGTATGTCTTAATGTTGGCTGCATCCCCTCTAAAGCATTGCTTCATGTTGCCAAAGTAATCTGTGAAGCGAATGAAGTTGAGGAGTGCGGCGTCAAGTTTGAAAAGCCTGACATCAATTCCCAACAACTGCGTACTTGGGTCGAGAAAGTAGTCGGGCAATTGACTGGTGGACTAAGCGCCCTAGCGAAACAAAGGGGCGTTCAGGTCGTCCACGGACATGGCCAATTCCTAGACGCTGAAACGCTGAGTGTCGTTCAAGACGACAAAGAAACTAAAGTGTCGTTTCGAGATGCAATCATCGCGGCCGGCTCTCGTCCGGCTACTTTGCCATTCCTTCCAGATGACCCCAGAATCGTTGATTCAACTGGCGCTCTAACGCTAAGTGATATTCCTGAACGAATGTTGATTATTGGAGGAGGGATTATTGGACTTGAACTGGGTACGGTTTACCACGAACTCGGTTCAAAAGTCTCAGTTGTTGAAGTGCTGGATAGCCTCATTGCAGAAGCGGACACTGATTTAACAAGGCCACTAACAAAGCGGATAAAGAGTCAATACGAACAGATCCTCACGAAGACTCGAGTCGTGTCAGTCAGTTCAGATAAAGACAGATTGACCGTAGAGTTTAGTAGCGATAAAGGCTCATCGACAGAAGAGTTCGACATGATCCTCGCTGCCGTCGGGCGTTCCCCAAATGG
>CAZYSR010000161.1:0-10929 GCA_964649525.1 uncultured Gammaproteobacteria bacterium | reverse complement strand
CACCACGAGATGTATCGTAGGAGATGATGAGCGTGTCCGGATCAAACATTGCACTTTGAAAACGTGCATACGGGCACATGTAAAGGCAAACCTGTTCACGCATCCAACCAGCATTCACGTAAGTTGCAGTGGTGAAAAAGAAGACCCAAAACAATGGCCATGGGTGTAGACTCAATCCGATTAATTCCAAACAGAGTTCGTCAATGGGTTTGAAGTAACCAACAAAGGTAATCGCGGTTACTATCGATACAACCAGCCACCCTGCGTGTTTGACTGACTTTCGCCAAACTTTGTTGAACGACAGACCACTGCGATCAAGTTTCATCTGCTGAGGCCGATCACCTTCGACCCTTCTTTCAATCCACAGGAAAACTTCAGTCCATACCGTTTGTGGGCACGCATAACCGCACCACAGCCGCCCGGCAACGGCAGTAAACAAGAAAAGGGCGATTCCCAGGATGACCAACAAAGCTGCCAAAAAGTAAAGTTCCTGTGGCCATATGACAAAATTGAAGATATAGAACTTTCTGCCGGGAAGGTCAAACAGCACTGCCTGTCTGCCGTCCCAGTTCAGCCACGGGATCACATAGTAGAGGCCTAGAAGTCCAACGACTCCGGTCAAGCGAAAGAAAGCAAACTTGCCGTGAACTTCGCGAGGGTAGATCTTCTCGTGATGAAGATACAGTTGATGTTCCGACTCAGCCATAAATAGCAATCCTTGTGATTGTGAAATTTCAGGGACAAGGCACCCCGTGGTTATTGATCCCCGTTAATGGGATTGACGGTGAAACGGAAGGTCAGTCAGAAATACTGAGCACGTAGCCGGCAAGCAGTTTGGATTTTGTTTTACCAAGAATGTTCCTATGCGCCGGCATTTGGTTGGTTACCCCGTTGGCTATGACATCGACAATCTGCTCAAAGGAATCACCGTGCAACCAAATCCGGTCAGTCAGATTCATTCCGCCCAGCAATGGATTACCTTTACCATCGATACCGTGACAAGCTGCACAAATTGTTTTGTATTTGGCTTCACCGCGTTTAGCGCTGTCGACGTTTACGACTTCTCCACTCAGCTGCAATACATAATTTGCAACGTCTTCACTCGCTTCCCGACCACCGAGTACGGATTCCCAGCCTGGCATAACACCGTAGCGCCCATCCAATATCGTGGTCAGTATGGCATCAGGCGAACTGTCATAAATCCAATCATCATCGCGCAAATTGGGAATACCGGGTGCTCCCCGGGCGTCTGAACCGTGACACAGCGCACAATTTTGCGAAAACAGTCTTGCTGCAGTCTTCATGGCTTGCGGGTTTTTCGCCAATTCACTCGGCGTAGATTGTGCATACACTTCCATCGTCTTAGCATATGCCTCGTCTGCCTCATAAATTTCAGCTTCGTACTGCCCAATTTGAGTCCATTTCAAGAATCCACCGTTCGGCAACATGCCTGGATACAGAACCAAGTAGACCGCGCCGAATATGATGGTTATATACAGCAAGTACAGCCACCATGCCGGCAGCGGATTGTCATACTCCGTCAGATCTTCATCCCAGACATGACCGGTCGTCTCACCAGCTGTCGACCCTGTGTGTCGATTGCGATAGGCAAGTACCACGACAAACAGCAGGCTTAACACCGTACCAATCAGGATTAGGTAAATCCAGAATTGACTTGTGAAATCCATGTTCTAATCCACGACCGATCTGGGTTTTTCCACGTCATCTTCAAGCGGAATCTGTGCCGCGTCCTGAAACCTGGATTTCTGCTTACCGCTCCAAGCCCATACGACGATGACAATGAATGTCGTCAACAACAGCATCGTCCAGATGATATGAATCCAAACCATAATTAATTGCGCGCACTCAAGATCGTACCAAGACTTTGAAGATATGCAATCATGGCATCCATCTCGGTTTTGTTTTCAAGCATTTCTGGAGCCCCTTCAATGTCTGCATCGCTATAAGGATGCCCCAGTTTTCTCAGCGTCTGCATGTTGGCGACAGTTGACTCAACATTCACTAGTCGGTTTTCGAGCCAAGGGTATCCTGGCATAATCGATTCTGGAACAACTGCGCGCGGATCGACCATGTGCAAGCGGTGCCATTCATCACTATATCGCCCGCCTACGCGCGCGAGATCCGGTCCGGTGCGCTTAGACCCCCACTGAAAGGGACGCTCATAAACAAACTCACCAGCGACGGAATAATGTCCATAGCGTTCTGTTTCGGCTCTCAAAGGCCGGATCATCTGCGAGTGACAGGAAACACACTGCTCGCGAATATAGACATCGCGACCTGCCAGCACGAGTGCAGAATGAGGCGTCAATCCTTCAATTGGCTGGGTAGTTGAAACTTGAAAAAAGAGCGGCACGATCTGAATGATTCCACCAATGCTGGCCAAAATCAATATGAACACGATCATCAATCCGATGTTCTTTTCACTAGCTGAAAACATGACCGCTATTCCTGCTCAAACCGGTTTAGGAATGGGTGCTTCAACAGCACTGCCAGCCTGAACTGTTTTCCAAAGGTTGTATGCCATCAGCAACATGCCCGCCAGAAACAGAGCACCGCCAATAAATCTAATGACATAAAACGGTGCCATAGCCTGCACACTTTCAACAAAACTGTAGGTCAGAGTGCCGTCCTGATTGACAGCTCGCCACATCAATCCCTGCGTAATTCCAGAAACCCACATGGATGTGGCATACAGTAATATTCCAAAACATGCGACCCAAAAGTGAGTTTCTGCTAACTTCAGGCTATACAAAGTCTGACCGTAGAGCCGTGGAATCAGGTAGTACATCGCACCAATCGAAATCAGAGCCACCCATCCCAGGGCGCCTGCATGCACATGTCCAATCGTCCAGTCGGTGTAGTGGGATAGTGAATTGACGGTTTTTATTGACATCATCGGTCCTTCAAACGTCGCCATCCCATAGAATGAAATCGAAACGATCAAAAATTTCAATATCGGGTCAGTACGCAGTTTTTCCCAAGCCCCAGACAGTGTCATGATGCCGTTAATCATTCCGCCCCAGGACGGCGCCAGAAGAATCAATGAGAATACCATGCCAAGCGACTGGGCCCAGTCCGGCAATGCTGTGTAGTGCAGGTGATGCGGACCTGCCCAGATATAGGTGAACGTAAGTGCCCAAAAGTGAACCACCGACAGACGGTACGAATAAATTGGACGATTCGCCTGCTTGGGCACAAAGTAGTACATGATCCCAAGAAAACCGGCGGTCAGGAAAAAACCTACAGCATTGTGCCCATACCACCACTGAATCATGGCATCCTGCACCCCGGCGTAAGCGGAGTAAGACTTCAGGAATGATGCGGGCAGAGCCGCACTGTTGACAACGTGCAGCATCGCAACTGCCAGGATGAATGCCGCAAAAAACCAGTTAGCAACATAAATGTGTTGAATTTTTCGGCGCATGATCGTGCCGAAAAACACGATTGCATACACCACCCAAACAACCGTGATCAGAATATCGATGGGCCATTCCAGTTCCGCATACTCTTTGGTGGTAGTAATGCCAAGCGGGAGTGTGATTGCCGCCAGCACTATAACTGCTTGCCAGCCCCAGAAAGTAAAAGCCGCCAAGCCATCGCTGATCAGGCGAACATGGCAGGTGCGTTGAACAACATAGTAGGAAGTGGCAAATAGCGCACAACCGCCAAAAGCAAAAATCACCGCGTTTGTGTGCAGCGGTCGCAACCGACCGTAGGTCAACCAAGCAATATCAAGATTTAGTGCCGGCCAAACCAGTTGCGCAGCGATGATCACACCGACCAGCATGCCAACGATGCCCCAAACGACAGTCATAATCGCAAACTGTCGGACAACTTTGTAGTTATAGGTTGTTTGGTCAGCGGCCATCAAGAGTTACCAATAAATCATAAATCCAGGGCCAATTCCAAGCCCCCATAGCGTTACTGTGGCGGCCAGTACACCAACCAATGCCACCAGACAAACCGCAAGAATCGCACTGGCCATCAGAAAGGCACGCTCGCGGGGCAATTCCATCATAATTTCCGTACCGGAGTACAGCAGGTAAATTGAATATGCCAGTGCTGGCAAACCAATCAGATAATTCAACCACAACGCGGGATACAACTGAACCACCCCTACCAGCAACAGTGGTGTCGCCGGGTATGCTGCCAAGTTCACACATCGGCTGACTGAACAATTGGTCCCGTAAGTGATATTCATCCAGTGAATTATTCTTCCGAGCATATAAATGCTGACAAGAATGACCAGATAGTAAATGACAGAGATGGGTAAAGCGCTACTTTCTGTCAACCGAACAGGGTCGGCATAACCGATCGTCCAGCCGACTCGAGTCGTTCCAAAATAAGCGCAGACAGGTGGGATAAGTCCAAGAATTGCCGTGTGGCCAAGCAGAATAGCAACAGTTCCCCGACCGTCGTCTTTGATTTTATGCCACGTTTTTTGTGGGTTAAACAGCAGTCCTATACTTCGACTCACCGACATTGGACTATAGCAATTTCATAATTTGAACTTCTGCTCATATGATACATGTTTTCCTTTGCTGCTGTAAATTATATTGCGGTGCAACATAACCATTTTGAGTTTCCGTGTGCCACATTTACGAATGTGTTTTAACCCCCTTTAAATAATATGACTGACTGTTATCACTGCGGCAATATCATTCATTCGGGCCGTAAGGTTGTTCGTGAAATTGATGGCGTCAGTCACTCGATGTGTTGTGAAGGCTGCGCAACGGTTGCCGCAATTGTTCACGAGAGCGGGCTTGAAGCCTATTACAAAAAGCGTACGGCGCTACCACCCTCAGTCGATGAATCGAACGAAACTCTGCCACAGACTTTTTCTGAAATTCTTGATGATGAAGCCATTCATCAGCATTATGTCGATTCCGATGGTGAAGAAAGTACAACGGCATTTATCGTTCACAACATTCATTGCCCAACCTGTGTTTGGCTTATTGAAAATCACCTGTCCTCTCAGCCTGGCGTAGTCGATGTAAAACTCAATTATCGAACTCAAAAACTAAAGGTTTCGTGGCGCTCAAGTGAGATTTCGCTTTCAGAAATAGTCAGCCGCACTCAGAACCTTGGCTATGGACTTGTGCCATACAGCAGCACCGCTATTTCGGAAATAGTTAATGCTCAGCACCAAGATCTTCTTAAACGCATGGGTGTTGCCGGCGTTTTTGGAATGCAGATTATGGTCATAGCCGTTGCACTCTATTCAAGTGCGTGGACGTCTATTCAAATTGAATATGAGGAACTGTTTCGTCGCCTCAGTCTGCTGTTTGTGCTGCCCGTGCTGTTTTATTCTGCTGCACCGATTCTCGCGGGTGCCTGGCGCGACCTGAAACAGCGAACAGCAACGATGGACGTTCCCATCGCATTGGGACTCATAATCGCGTTCTTCGCGAGTCTTGCAGCAACACTCTCTGGATCTGGGGAAATTTACTACGACAGCATTGCGATGTTTGTATTTATCCAGTTAATTGCCAGATTTCTCGAGAAAGGCGCTTATCGCCGTATGACAGACCGAATCACCAGTCTGAGCGCCTCCACACCAAACCATGCCAACCGTTTGGTGGACCCGGATCAGGTCCATTCCACTGTTGTGGTTCCAGCACTGCGTCTTGTGGTTGGCGATTTTGTTTTGATCAAGCCCGGAGAGGCAATTCCTGCCGATGGCGATATCGTATCGGGTTCAACTAATGTTGATGAAGCACTTCTGACAGGTGAGTCAAACGTTGTACATCGAACCATCGGTGATTCAGTTTTCGGCGGATCAATTAATGTCAGCAGTGCTGTTGTGGTTCGAGTGACACGGCCTAGTGCAGAATCGGCACTTGCCTCAATCGTCAAACTGCTGGAAGATTCAATGTCAGGAAAACCTTCCAACACGCGACTGACCGATCAAATTGCCGGATACTTTTCAATCACTGTAGTGATGATCGCGTTATGCGTTGGTGTATTTTGGTACTGGTCCGGCGACACCAACTGGATCTCTTATCCGATTGCAGTGCTGGTCGTAGCGTGTCCCTGTGCTCTGGCGCTTGCTGTACCAACAGCCCTGACTGCAGCGGTCAATTCAGCTGCAAAGCGCAATATTCTGATCGCTCACCCTGATGCGGTGCAAGCCCTCGCCAAAGTCAATACCTTTCTGTTTGACAAAACCGGAACGCTGACTCAAAGCCAGGCACACCTGATAAGGACCGATATTTTGGGTCAATTGAGTCGGTCTGAAGCACACGGTGTAGCCGCTTCACTTTCTTCTTTCTCTGACCACCCGATCTGCCGCGCTTTAGCCGGCAACCTCGAAAGTGATGGAGCAGAAGTTGCTGAAGTGGGCATTGAGCATGGTGGTGGCATTGCTGGATGCGTCAATGGAAAACGATATTACCTAGGTTCGCGATCGTACATCGATTCAAAGCTTCCGGGTGTTATTGACAAAATTTCAGAACCATCGGATCAGGTTGGCTTAATCGCCTATTTGAGCGATGACACCAGTGTCTTGGCTAAATTTAATTTTGACAACCCCTTAAGGGATGATGCATTACGTCTGATCGATCGAATAAAGGACTTGCCGGCCAAACTTGCGCTGGTAACTGGGGACCGACAGTCCGAGGCAGAACGGGTTGCTGGAGAGTTAGACATTGCTGAGGTTCACTGGAGCTGTTCGCCGAAGGGTAAATTGGACATCATACGCAGTCATCAGAACCTTGGAGAGTGTGTCGCGATGGTCGGCGACGGAATCAATGATACGCCGACTCTGGTAATTGCTAATGTTTCGGTCGCACCGGCGCGCGCTCAACAAATTGCAAAAGCGAATGCCGATGTAATACTGCTTGACGACCGACTGGACTTGCTGTTAACCGCACGAAGCCTCGCTGAATTTACTGTCAAAGTGATGCGCAACAACACGGTTTGGGCAATCGCGTACAATTTAGTTGGCATATCACTAGCGGCTGCGGGATTTGTTCCGCCGCTTGCCGCGGCGATCGGCATGTCAGTCAGTTCGATCCTGGTTGTAGGCAATTCACTCAGGATTACTGCGTATGAACACGGCAACACTTGATTAATAATGGAAATACTGTACCTGCTACTTCCACTAACGATCATCGTGTCGATTGTAATCGCCGCATTCTTTCTCTGGTCAGTCAAGAGCGGTCAATACGAAGATCTGGACCGCGAGCCGATGCGGGTTCTGATGGATGACGATCAGGTCGAATCAACCGTTTCAAGGAAGGTCGATTCATGAATTTGATGACATCTCAAGACTACTGCGAATCGCTTCGAGAATACAACCCAACAGTCTACGTGCGCGGCGACCGTGTCGATTCTGTCGCTGAACATCCTCAGCTGGTTCCGGGTGTCAATGCCATCGGTATGACCTATGACTTTGCCAGACTTACAGAACATCGCGAGTATGCACTAGCCGAACAGCATACATCGGGCCGTACGGTAAACCGCTTTGTCCACATCAATCGAAATACGGAGGACCTGCTGTCAAAGCTGGAATATGTCCGCGCAGTTTGCCAGTTGACCGGGTGTGCAATGCGCTACCTGACCATGGACGGCCTTAATGCACTGTATCAGTCAACTTACCAAATTGACTCGACACACAATACGGAATACAGTTCGCGGCTCATCGAACAAATGCACCGTATTCAGGACAATGATCTCACCGTCGGAATCGCCATGACGGATGCCAAGGGAGATCGTTCCCTCAGACCAAACGAACAGCCAAAGCCTGACAGTCACGTACGAATTGTTGCACGCCGACCTGACGGTATAGAAATATCAGGAGTCAAGGCGATTGTTACTGCGGCACCCTATGTGCACGAATTGTTCGTACTACCGGGCCGCAACATGAAACGGGAAGATTCGGATTTTGCGGTAGCTTGCCAAGTCCCTATTGATGCGCAGGGTCTGACCATCATTGCGCGCCCAGCGGGAAGACCCGGAGATGCTGCCGCTCAATTTTCCAGTCGTTTCGGCCAATCGACGGGAGTCTGCGTTTTTGAGAATGTCTTTGTTCCGTACGACCGAGTTTATATGTGTGGAGAGTGGGAACACTCGGAGCACCTTACCAAAACTTATGCGAACCACCACCGGCACACATGCATTGGAGCACGTGCCGGCTTTGGTGATCTGCTGATCGGTGCATCCGCAATGATGATTGAAACCAACGGGCTTGATGTGGAGGCTGAGCCCCATTTACGTGAGGCGATGGTAGAGCTGATCAAGACAGTTGAGAGCTTTTATGCATGTGGCGTTTCTGCTTCGGTGTATGGCACAACCACCGATGCCGGAAATTACGAACCGGACGCTGTGTACTCAAATCTTGGCAAACTGCTGTTGGCACACTCCATCTATGACATGCATCGGATTGCCAATACAGTCTCGGGCGGACTGATTGTTGCGCTTCCGCATCCCGAAGAGGATCACAATCCGGACACCATGGACAAGCTAGACACGCTGATGTCAGCCAGCGCGGATATACCGCCTCACAGGCGTGCGGCCGTTGCCCGATTAATTGAGGATTTAACCGCCTCTCATTCGGGCGCCTGGTACTCAGTCATCAGCGTACACGGCGGCGGCTCCCCCGAGGCACTGAAGAAGGAAATTTTTCGAAACTATCCCGTCGGCGATAAGGCTGATCTGGTCGAACGATTGATCGAAAGGGGGCTGCATAAAGACTCTCCAGGTGTAACGCCACAGCCGGGTCAATGTTGCGACACCGGGTGCGAACCACCCAAGCAGACTACGTTACCAAAACGCGAACGGCTACACTAAACACAGCCAGTGATTGAATTTAACAGGGCGAATTATTTTCGCTGCTCAGTTCGCTTAGTTGCAGTCGAACCTCTCGCCGCAGAAGCTCTGAAACCTGCAAGTCTCCGAACCCGAGTTCGTTGGCCTCTGCAAAAAGTTTCAACGCGGCGTCGCTAAGGACCGCCTGGGAAATTGATTCGCCGAGTTCGGCAATATAGCTAGAGTCCTTGAGGGCGTTTCTCACTGTAAATACATAGCCACCGTAGTCATCGTCTTCCAGGATGCTACCGATAATTCGTTGTAACGCCATAGAGTTTGAAGATCCCTGGCGGATGATTTCGTAAAACTTGGCCCAATCAACTTCCAGTGAATCTGCAGCGTGGAAAGTCTCAATTATGAGCCGAACCATACTGAGAACGAGGTAGTTGCTGATCAATTTTGCACTGCTACCGGACCCAACTGGACCAAAATGCTGTACTGATGCGCAAAACTTATTGAGTAGCGGTTCGACTCGCTCAAATGTCTCGTTGCTGCAGCCGACAAATGCTCCCAACTCGCCAGCGGCGGCCTGGACTTTACCACCAGCTAGCGGTGCTTCAGCAAACTGAATACCTCTCGAACAAAGACTTTCAGCCAATTTAAGTGATTGACGTACCGATGATGTTCCTGTATCAACAACCAGGTGGCGTTCATCCAACTCGTGCCAGATTTCATTAACCGTCTCTTCGACGACATTGGAATTTGGGAGACAGAAGATAACAATATCACTGGCCTTGACCGCGTCAGATTTTGATTGGTGAAGCGTTGCACCAAGTGCGACTAGTCGATCAGCCGCCTCGCGGCTTCGATGTACAGTAATGTTGACTGCATAGCCTGCTGTGAGCAGGTTCGCGACAACCCCCTCACCCATTGCTCCAAGGCCAAAGAATGCAATATTTTCCATGGTAGGCAAAATCAAATAGTCCAGCCGCCATCAACAATGAAAAATTGTCCGGTTGCCACCTTTGACTCGTCCGATGCGAGGTAAACGACAATTGGAGCAATATCTTCTGGATGTGCCATCTTTCCGGTAGGCTGGCGTTTCAACACCTCTTCGTAAGCTTTGTCATAGTCTCCTCTGGCCCGCAATCGTTCCTTCAGCGATGGAGTTAATACAGTGCCTGGACAAACTGCATTACATCGGATGCCCTGTTTTACATGATCTCGTGCTATCGCCTTAGTCAGTCCCATCACAGCGCCTTTAGTCGCACTGTAGACAGCGCGGCTTTCCGCTCCTGTAATTGCGGATGCTACACTAGCCATATTGATTATTGAGCCACCACCTTTTTCAATCATCTGAGGTAAAAATGTCTCGATCACTCGGGCATGACTTCGCACATTGATCGCCATAGACAGTTCCCAAACTTCGTCATCGGCATCCATAATCGTTCCATCGTGGACGTAACCGGCACAATTGAACAAGACATCAGGAACCGGAACGATCTTGGGCAGTTCCGCAATTGCCCTGGAATCGGTAACATCCAGTTCAATAACGCTTATGTTGCTGCTTTCTTCTGCCAGACTGTCCAGTGAAGGGCGATGAATATCTGCAGCATACACGCGCGCCCCTTCGTTTGCCATTGCAATCGCACTAGCACGACCGATGCCCATTCCAGCAGCTGTCATAAATACGGTTTTGTTCGCCAATCTTCCCATTGATTACGCTCCAATGTCCGGTTATCCCCTAAACTCAGTACGATATTATCAATGATGGGCGAATGTTAACAAATATCGGTATTAGATAAAATGTGCGCATTCTAGTCGTCTGCGGCTTTCATCAGTAGAAACCCTTCTTTCACATTACATTGAATCCAAATTTACGATGCGCTGGTCTAAATCCGTAACGATGGTCGAAGCACACGCCGAAGGAGAGGTCGGCCGGGTCGTAACAGGAGGCATATTGGATGTGCCGGGTGAAACAATGGTCGACAAGCTCGGCTACATGAACGGTGACGGTGATGCGCTTCGAAGATTTCTGGTGTTTGAACCGCGCGGCTGTGCGCAGATGAGTACAGTTCTGTGTCTGCCCCCGACAAAGTCTGAAGCTCAGGCGGGCATGATTGTATTGCAGGGTGACAAGGCACATGCAATGTCCGGTTC
>CAZYSR010000160.1:0-2179 GCA_964649525.1 uncultured Gammaproteobacteria bacterium | reverse complement strand
GTCCCAAAGGCTCCTTGTCAACGATGAAGACGTCCGGGTCGAAGGCCATTGCCGTGTGCCGGATGATGGATTCCCGAATGGCGAGCGTCTGATCAAGCTCGATGTGCAGGCCCAGCGAGGTATAGCTGCCATCCTTCAGCTTGATGATTCCGGGGATTCGGACAAAATCCACCCGGGCGCGGAACTCGAAGTTGCCGATGACCGGCGATCCCGAAAGGATCAGGACCGAGATGCCCTTGTAACGGCCCACCAGTTCATTGGCGATCGCCCGGCAGCGACTGAGATGGCCGAGCCCGAAGCTGTCGTGGCTGTATATCAGTACACGGCGGTCATCGAGACGGGTGCGCATCGAAAATAAAGAGGGGCAACAAAACCAAACTTGACCAAGTTATTCGAAAAATCTAATGATCAAATTAAACCTTATGAATGGTGTCATGAATAATGTCGAATTGTTCAGGTGGAATTCTCGGTTTCCTGGAACAACAACACAATAACCTGAAGCAGTTGGGCCGCCTTTTCTTCGTTCTGACTGGAAACCCACTCAATTTTGCTGTTTCTCTCTGTAGCCGTGTAATGCAGTTCCTGGCGTTCGGTTGACTGGTGACTGACAAATACCCTTGTTACTTCATCAGCCTCCCTTTCCAAACGTATTTGATACCTATCGTACAAGGAGCCTATGCCCGTAATTCTATTAAACAGCCTGACTATCGAAAAACCTCCGCTTGACACTCGATCACTGGTATCTATCCATTCCGTTTGCATCATGCCAGCGGATGGTTGATTATTTTCCAAGCCAACCTGGAGGTCAGCCCAAAAATGAATTAGCTTGTCCCAAACCGCTTGAGCATCGTCTTCCACCCTAAGCCAGCGCACACCATCTTCAATCACAACTTCTGCACCAACTACTTCTGGTAATACCTGATTCCTTAACGATTGAGACTGTTCATGATTTTCCCTTGCCTTATTGCTGGCATCGGAAATCAAGTCCGGGGGTAGCAAAATCCCTTTGGAAGCTTTTTTCTTGAAAAACACATCAAACAGACTTCCTGAGCCGGGCGCGTGAGCTTCTCTGTCCTGCTTGTGTGTCTCTGGCGAGGCCACTATCTTGCCATCAGATTGACAGGCCATCATAGCTAGTGAGAGCACAATGGGAATGATAATTTGTTTGTTCATAAAGTGGACAATTCGGCAAATCTCGTTAAGCTGGCATTGGCATACATGTTCCGTCAGAACTCCAGTTCGTGGAATACTGTCGCGACCAGATTGTTTCTGGATAACCCGCCCCCAGATCAAGTACAGGTCGAAAGTTTCCGGGCCTTCGCAACGGACCGGCATCCCGTTCTCCGTAATTGATTGATTGTGCCGGCAACTGTACCCAAGTGTTGGGAAAATCTATCATATACAGTAGTGGAATGTGACAGAATAAGGCGCTTTTTTGAGGTAGATTGGAGGATTTGTGGTTGCGGCCGTCTTCCGGTGGAGAGTTTTACCCCCGAACGGGCATCCTATTCAGGTTTCACTGATGCCTATATATTATTGTTTTTAAAAAACTTTCTACATATTTCCAATCCCCGGGGACATCTCGCAGGCCAAAAAAAGAAAAAATATTAAAAAAAGTTAATTTTTCTGAAATTCTATGGCATAATTCCCGTCGCACCGGCTTCAAACAGTTAGCGCTCAATGCTTGTATTTACTGGCAGTTTTCTTCTGGAATTTGCAAGCTGTTAGTTCTGGACCCAGTGCACAATGTTTGCAAAGAATATTTTTTGAATACATTTTCAACCTGAGGTTTATCAAATGAACAAGAAGCTAATTGCTGTTGCAGTGGCCAGTACTGTCGTTGCACCTGTAGCATATGCGGACATTTCGATGTATGGCCGAATCAGTAACGGCATCGTGTTTGATGATCAGAATGATACCCAGAACATGAATACTTTGGGTTCTCGTTTTGGTATCAAGGGTTCCGCCGACATCGGCAATGGTTTGTCTGCTCTCGCTCACTACGAGTTCAGTACTACTACCGACAATGCAACCGGTGATCACTAGTGTCCCAACGTTTTATCGAATAAATTCAACTGCTTATACATCGGCGGAATGTCGTTTTTGTGGGCCGTCATGGTAAGCAGTTGATTCAATGGAATTCTCTCGAACGGAGTCAGGCTCAAAATCTGTAGAATTG
>CAZYSR010000159.1:0-4798 GCA_964649525.1 uncultured Gammaproteobacteria bacterium | reverse complement strand
ATCAAAGCAACCGCGATAATTAAAAGTAAGCCGATAGTTGTCTGGCCGAAACTGCTGGCGAGCTTTCGGAGTGAAAACAGTTTTGCTGTCCACTCTTGATCGAATTGCACCAGGTCAACATAGTCCAACTGATAGAGTTTGGCTGACAGTTCCTGAAATGTTTCCAGACTGGCGTGATTTTTGTCGGGCTGAACGATGACGAGGGTGGAAAATGGATTTTCCTGCAGATAGTTTGCGACGGTGTGCAGGCCAGTCAACTGTTGGAAGTCCACTAGCGCTTCGTCGGCTGATATCAGTTTGGCCGACTGTACGGAGTTCAGTTCTGAAATTTTCTGCTGCACCGAATGAGCAGTTGACTGCTCAATGTCTTTCGCAAGAAAGACTGTCAGTTCCGGCGGTTGTTGCAGAAAAAAGGAGAAGAATTTAACACTGCTAGCGGTCATATACAATCCGGTAGGTAAAGCCAGCGCGATCGCACTAAAGACCACTGGAAACCAGGTTTTCAAGGGAGTGCTAAAAAGGCTTTCAAAGCACTCGACGATGATTTGATATCGATAAGACGAGTTATCGAGCACGACGTCTAACGACTCCCTGCATCGCATCAAAAACCTGGCCGCCCTGCATTTCAATTACCGGGTTTCTGGGGTCTGCCAAGTGCGTTCTATCGTGTGTCGTCACGACCACAGTCAGTTTACGGTCGGCTAGGCGTTTGAAAATCTGCATGATTTTAACGCTAAGCTGAGGGTCCATGTTGATGGTTGGTTCATCAGCAATGATCAGTGTGGGTTTGGTCACTATGGCGCGTGCTATTCTGACGCGCTGCTGTTCGGAAGCTGTCAGTTCGATTGGGCTGTAGTTGAGCTTGTTTCGAAGTCCAACGACATCCAATGTGTTGGTAACTTGCTGAATCATGTCTGTTTTTGCGTTTTTATTGATCAGCAGTGGTAGCGCCACATTTTCGCCAACTGTTTTGTTTTCCAGCAATGGCATATCTTGAAAAATTGACCCAATCGATCTTCGATATCGGGCAATCTGCCTACCTTGTAATTCATCAAGATCGTTGTCAGCTACAGTAATTTTGCCTTCGGTTGGACGTATCCTCAATGCAAGCAATTTAGCGAGTGTAGTCTTACCGGCACCGCTTGGCCCAGAGATAAAGACCAGGTGCTGAGCGGGGATGGTTAGTGACAGCTTCCGAAGACCTAATTGTCCGTTGGGATATTGGACCGTTACGTTTTCAATCGAGATCATCAGTTTATCGGGGGCTGATCGGGTGCCGTACCAAGCAGGGAAGCGACATAATCATCCGCATTGAATGGTGCGATGTCATTGATACCTTCCCCAAGTCCAATATACGCAATTGGTAAAGAGAACTCGTGCGCGAGTGCCACTACAATTCCACCTTTGGCGGTACCATCGAGCTTTGAAACACAAATCCCGCTGATTGGAGCGTGTTGATTGAATTCGCGTACCTGTGAAATTGCATTTTGTCCGGTCCCTGCATCAATAGTAATTAGTGTTTCGTGTGGGGCTGAGGGTTCTATTTTTCTGATGACCCTGTAAATTTTGTTTAGCTGGCGCATCAAATCATCGCGGGTTTGCTGTCTGCCAGCTGTATCAATAAGCAGTACGCTGCATTGTCTTGCAGCTGCTGCATGCATTGCGTCGTGGGCAACCGCTGCCGGGTCTGCTCCAGTGGATTGCGCAATGACCGGTATGTTCAGACGTTGTCCCCAGGTTTGTAACTGTTCAACAGCGGCAGCTCGAAAGGTATCACATGCAGCCAGCATTACAGAGTGTCCTTGTTGTTGCAGTAAGGCAGCAATTTTTGCACAACAGGTTGTTTTCCCTACACCGTTGACGCCGACCATTAGAATCACTGCTGGGGTGGGATACCGGCTAAGGTCAAAGCCAACTTCCCTATTTTTCAATGTTTTCAGCAGTTCAGCTTGCAGCACATCTAACACCTGTTCATTCGACAGCCTGGAATTTTTAAGTGTGGCGGTTACCGAATCGATAATTGACGCGCTCATGTCATAACCGATATCACTCAAGATCAGCATATCTTCCAGCTCTTCAATTTTCGCCGGGTCTACTTTTGACGAACCGGAGAAAAGGCTCGTCAACTTACCAAATGCAGAACTGCGTGATTTCGCCAGGGCGTTGAAAAATTTGAATTTTGACTTGCCGTCAGAGTCTGCAGATGAATGTGTAGCTCGAATTGTCAAGTGTAATCCAGGCGACTCTAACCGCGAAAAATTAGTGGAATGACCGATTGTTTTGGAAATTTAGCCAGCGCCATATAACTGTAAATGCGATGGCACTTTAGAAGATTTTGGAGCAATCTCTTCGTAAGAAATTATAGTGGTTTTCATACAGTGATTGACCCGTCGGGAGGGATTTCATTGGCGAATTTTCTGGGCAATCTTCTGCGCTGTGGATCGGAACAGTAGGATGAATAAACCAAATGTTCGCGTCCCGAATCGGTGTCTCATCTAATTTTCGGAAATTTTTTGTTCTTTCATCTAGGAAAAGCTGAATCGAACAGATATCCTCGTCCGAATAACCAATCACCGGTAGTGTACTGATCAGCCTTTGTCAAAAACGATATCATTCAGTCTAATTCATTAGCCACTGATCGTTTGTCGATCTCTAGTGACGAATGGCTGGCTGAAGTTCAAAATACGGTGGGTAGAGTCGATTACTGGTGCATAGGAATTTAGCATCCAGATCACTCTGATCGAAACGTCTGCGTTGTTTGGTTGACTTGAAAAGAGAATCGCATAAGTCAGCATCTGGAAGCTTGAGAATCATCGCCGGAGAGTGGCGACGACGACGAATTTACTTTGAATCTTCGACTGAGCTTCGACCCACTACTAACGCGGCACGAGAAACCCTTTTCAACTGGTTGCAGGATCGAATTGAAGGAGCGGTGTGTCTTGATTTGTTCGCTGGAAGCGGTGCACTTGGTTTTGAAGCACTGTCGAGAGGTGCTGGTGAAGTGGTATTGGTCGATTCAAACCGTCGTTGCATCAAAAGCCTGCACCAAACTTCCAGGGAATTGCAAACCGAACATTGCACCATAGTCCACCGGACTGCATTGGACTACCTGCAGCGATGCGAGCGGATGTTTGATATTGTTTTTCTTGACCCACCGTATCGTAGCGGACTGGCCGTTGAAGCACTAAAAAAACTTGAATCAATGAATTGCCTCAATATGGATGCACGAATCTATCTGGAAGTTGAGAGAGATTTCAGTTCGGTGAAGTTGGCAAATCGGTGGACGATTGTTCGAAATTTCAATGCGGGTTCACGGTCGCATTATTTGCTTTCCAGACAGTAGATACGAAAATTGGTGATAGTTTCAGAGACAGCCATTTTATGGAAATTCATTTTCATTCTCTGAAAACGCATTCACATGTCAGTAGACGAATAACGCGAAGAACAGTGGATTCCATAGCCTCCAGTTTGTTATTATTGATTCGCAGGAAATTGTGAATCAATTACACGATGGAAAAGACAAAGACAGTTCCAACCGATGAATCATCTCGTCAGGCGACCTATCAGGATGTTCTGGATGCCCCACCGCACTTGGTTGCACAAATTGTCGACGATAGGCTTTACACTTTTCCACGGCCTGCCGCGCCTCATGCAGCAGCCTGTTCTCAGCTTTTCGGAACGATTCAGCCTCCTTTTCACAATGGCCGTGGCGGACCGGGTGGTTGGATTATTCTATTCGAACCAGAACTTCATCTAAGTGGGACTGTTCTGGTGCCTGACATCGCGGGA
Source organism: uncultured Gammaproteobacteria bacterium (assembly GCA_964649525.1). Classification (GTDB taxonomy): domain Bacteria; phylum Pseudomonadota; class Gammaproteobacteria; order Arenicellales; family JAJDZL01; genus JAJDZL01. The sequence continues at coordinate 1,009 of CAZYSR010000159.1, read as the reverse complement.
TGGCGACGCGGGCGAATGCAAGTGGTTCCCGACGTGCAGTTCTTCGAACTGGCGCCGAACTGGATTTGTGAGGTGCTATCCCCATCGACACGGTTGCTTGATCTTGGTCGAAAACGCGAGATATACGCCCAAGAAGGTGTCAGTCATCTCTGGCTGGTTGATCCAGATGAGCAGTCACTGGAAGCATTTGAATTACGCGATGCCGAATGGTCGATGGTTGACAGGCTCTACCAAGATGCACAAGTTTCGCTGCTGCCATTTGAAGCGATCAAATTCAATCTTGGTAACCTGTGGATTCCTCGAACTGTTCATAGAGGTGTTCCGTCAGACGCACAAACAGAAACTCTACCAAGGGAACCAGAATCAATCGCAACATCGGAGTGATGTACTGTCTTACATTGTGTTTGGAGCAGATCTCTCATCAATTTGAAGTGGCATCAATGAGGCGGATACAAGATTGATTGAGGGCTCCGCGGCTAAATCCGATCAAACGTGTTGGAAAAGACGCCCATAAGACAGGCTAGAACGCAGGCTTTCAGAGCGATCTTTCAAACTCAGAAAATACCGTCCGTGCAAGTCTCATTTGGCTGCTGGCGACGCGAGCGGGAACAGGTGCTTCGAACCGGGGTTAAGGTAACCCAACTCATCTTTCACGTTTATTCAGCGTTTCATGTGCTGATTGACTGATTCTGGCATCATTTCAGCCAAAGACCCCCTATTCTCTACTTTTCCGTGCCCGATTCAGTTTGAATGTAGTGCCAACCCAAAATATGAGCTTTTTTCATATAACTTAGGGTACTGGATGTTAAAGATAGGATAATGTTGACTGCGTTGTTAATCATCCATTTTCTATTCACTTCAAATTACTGGCAATGAGTAAAGGTAATTCGATTACACGAGCGATTTATCCTGGGAGTTTTGACCCGATAACCAGAGGGCACATCGACTTGGTTGAACGGGCGTCGCGGCTATTCGATGAGATTGTCGTTGCAGTAGCAGACAGTAAAAG
>CAZYSR010000158.1:0-7157 GCA_964649525.1 uncultured Gammaproteobacteria bacterium | reverse complement strand
GTTTGAATGATGCTGTACAGCAGAAGAACACCAAATCCGAGTGTAAAGTGCATCAACCCGATGACCACGCCGGTTTCGTTGCCGAACACTGAAAAGGGTTTGTCAAAAAGCCCGATGGCAAGCATTGTCCGATTAAAGAGGCCATCAGCGGAGAATATGACAATCAGACCGTAGACTTTGATCACGATAGTGATAAATGTCGCCACAACAATTCCCGCGAGCAAGATCATGGACCAGCTCGATCGCATGCGCGCAATCAGATAAGCGACCGGAAAGCCCAGAATTAATGTCGACAGTGCTGCAAGTGCAGAAGTCTTGACAGTAACCCAGAGAATCTTGAGATAGAAACCATCTGTGAGAAATTGAACATAGTTTCCGATGACCAACTCGTCTCCAACACGCCCAAGACCGAGATCTTCAAAAAAACTTGCTCTCAGAAATACAAACTGTGATGCCGCAACCAGAGTGAATCCGACAATGAGCGGAGGAATTAGCAGTATCCACCATCTAACCCACATTACAACACCTCAACTGTCTGCGGGACTGCTGCTCTGAGCTATTTATTGACATTTAGAGAAATTTTGGACAGATTTGTACGTTTTTAACAACTTTTAGAATCTTTTAATGAAACCACATCAACCTTTCTTCTGCCGAATTTCGCGGGCCTTGGCGCGCATGTGCTCTTTCAGTTTCGCATGCGCCTCAGCAGTACCGTCGTGAAATGTCCCAACAAACTTGTCCATGGGAATTTCCAATCCGCCGTAATTGCAGTGGATGAACCGATGATGCATCTGATGGTGAAACGTTCCAAGCGAAATAATCTTGCGCCGTTCACTTGCTATCGAATTGTAGCCACAGTGTGTAGTCACTGCAGACAAGGCGAAATACTGAAGGTGGTAAAGAACATGAATAGGATGAGACAGGATAATCCAGTGAACTAAAACTGATCCCAAAAAGATCAGATGTTCAATCGGATGCATCGACATTCCTGACCACGGGCCAACATTTGTATTTCGATGATGCACATGATGAGCAATCTTGTAGAGTGGCTTCCAGTGCAACCAGCGATGAACAATATAGAAGTAAAGGGTCTCCCAAACCGGCACGATCAGGAATATTGCAACGAACCAGACCGGATTTTGAGCCCACTCCATGATTTCCAGGTAGCCGTTCGCAAATCCCCAAATCAGCAATGCTTCGTACCCTGTCCAGACCGTAACACCACTAACGATTGTCCAGAACATGTTGTCCAGCACTTGGTCTCGGAAGGTATAGGGACGACCTTTGCCAAATCCCTTGCTATCGTATCGCCGCCTGTCTTTCTGAAATCGGAATACATAGAAGTAAAGATGCAGACCGCCGGCAAAAATTGTCATCAGCATGAAATTCCTGAGCCACATCAGGCCAATCCAGTCGAAGGCAAAACTCTTTGACACTTCAAGTGGCGGTTGGAAATAAGTCCAGGACAGCCACGCAGCAAAAACGATGATCAATTTCTCCGAAATAGGAAACCAACTTCGGACGAACCAGTTCATAATTTTGAAAGGATTCAAAGGCCACTCAAATACAGGTGACACAGCCAGAGGAATATCAGGCTGATAGTTCCAGTGAGGAACGCCATCCCTTGGTGAACGAGGATTCGGTGAAATTGTCTCAGCAGCCATATTTAGATCATTTTCAAGATTAACATCGATACATCATACACACGCGTATGTCTCAGAACAACAATTTTTTTGAATTGATTCAGCAGCAAATGCTGGAATCGTCTCACAAGACCTTCCTGGAGTTACATGACTCGCGCTCGATTTCCTTTTCGGACGCAAACCGACTATCAGCTCAACTTGCCAACAAACTGAACGAATTGGGTTTGCAACCAGGCGATCGAGTAACCGCACAAATTGATAAATCAGCACAAGCAGTCTTACTGTATTTAGCTTGCATCAGAGCTGGCATTATTTTTCACCCCTTGAATACCGCCTACACACTGAAAGAACTGGAACATTTTCTGGAAGATGCACAACCGAAGCTGTTTGTGTGTGGTTCTAAGCGCGCGGATGATGCAACTGAACTAACAACAAAGCACAAAGTCCAGCTAGTCGAAACACTTGAACCAGATGGGACGGGTACATTGTGTGAAGCTATTGCTGACTATGACGAGCACTTTGAAACGGTGGTGCGTGATGGGAACGACACTGCTCTACTGATTTACACATCCGGAACGACTGGCAAACCCAAGGGTGCGATGATCACGCACGAAAATATCAGTTCCAATGCAGCCAGTTTGAGCCAGGTTTGGGGCTGGCAAAAAGATGACGTACTATTGCACGTACTGCCAATTTTTCATGTTCACGGTCTTTGTGTTGCGTTGCACATACCCTTACTGATGGGCACGAAAATTCTGTTTCAACCCAGGTTTTCGGTTACGGAAACCATCAAATTGCTTCCGCAGTCCACAGTTATGATGGCGGTACCAACCATTTATACGCGTCTACTGTCTGATGCGGAATTCAAGAAAGATGTGTGTAGTGGCATGCGGCTGTTTGTATCCGGGTCGGCACCCCTATTGCCGGAAACGTTTACTCAATTCGAACAGCGAACTGGACATCGAATTCTAGAGCGCTATGGAATGTCCGAAGCTCAGATGATCACGTCAAATCCCTTGAATGGTGCTCGACGCGGGGGAACTGTTGGGTTTCCATTACCCGGTGTTGAAGTTCGCGTGTGTGATGACGATGGAAGATCACTTGATTGTGGGAAAATCGGAGCTCTTGAAATAAACGGCCCTAATGTATTCAGAGGATATTGGCGTAATCCAGATGCTACAAAATCAACGTTTCGCGAAGATGGCTACTTCATCACTGGAGATGTGGCAAGAATTGATGACGAAGGCGTGGTATCCATTGTCGGGAGGGAGAAAGATTTGATCATCTCCGCGGGTTTTAACATTTATCCCAGTGAAATAGAATTCCAAATCAATCAAATTCCCTTGGTTAGCGACTCAGCGGTGTTTGGAGTGCCTCACCCGGATTTGGGGGAAGGAGTTATCGCTGCAGTTATCCGACAGTCGGACAGGTTGAGCGAAATTCAGATTGGTGAGTCTCTTGAAAAAAACCTGTCTGCGTTTAAGATTCCTCGGCAAATTGTCTTTGTCGATGAGTTTCCGAGAAACGCGATGGGGAAAATTGAAAAGAATCGACTAAGGGAATCTTACCGCTCAATTCTTTCCGATGAAGGTATCTGATTTTCAGTGTTTCTCCATTTCCTTTGATAACTCGCCCATCAGACCTGACACACCTCCCAATGACCAGCCCCCATCGACAGGTATAACAGTACCTGTCACATAATCTGCCAGCGGTGATGCCAGAAACATCGCCATCTTTCCAATATCAGAAGATTGTCCGAGTCGTTTGAGTGGTACAGACTCGACAACAGAATTCAACAATTTGGGAGTAGGCGCTAATCGTTTCATTCCCTCAGTATTCTGTATTGGACCTGGTACGATTGAATTAACGCGAATACCTTCTCCTCCCCATTCCATAGCGAAAGTTCGAGTAATCATATCGACACCAGCCTTTGCGGCACACACGTGCGATTGCAGAATCATCGGAATGAATGCCTGCGGCGCTGAAATGTTAATTATTGATCCCCCAGGCTTTCTCATATGAGGATAAGCTGCCTTCAATACATGAAAAGTGCCGAGCAAATCAATATTGACCACCGCTGCAAATCCGTTTGGTGACATATCACTCCCCCGGGCAGGGAAATTTCCAGCAGCACCGGACACTAAAACGTCAAATGCTCCAAACCGATCTGCAAAGTGCTTTAGTCCTTCAGTTATCTGATCATAGTTTCGGACATCCGCACTAGACCCGAGAACTTCACCGCCTGACTGACCTAAAAACTCGACAGCAGATTCAACTTTCTCTGGTGAACGGCTGATAACCCCGATTCTTGCACCCGCATCGGCAAAATTTTTTGCTACACCGAGGTTGATGCCGCTGGTACCACCGACCACAATGACAGTGTTAGCGGAAAAGTTGAAATCAAGATTTTCGCCCATGACTTACGGTCAGGTCGTAAGGCTGGTTCCAATGAGAAAAGGAAAGGAAAGCGTATAAGATTCAAGATGTTGTGGAATCTTTTCCTTCGACTGCGGAAAGAATCATGTAAAGAACGGACATGCCAGCGCCCCACCATGCAACATTCGATAAAACTGACCCTGTAAACGTATCAAAAGATGCCAAAACGAGACAACATAAAATTGAAACTATTCCCAAAAGATAATTCATGCTCAAACTCCAATAAGTTCATTTACGATTCAATCAAGCTGAATTTGATTTTACCAGACATGGGGGTGTAAAAACTTCAAGCACTCGCGTTCGCTTGACATCGGATGAGTTTTTTCCACCTCAAGCAGTAGCTCTTCTAGCCCCAACAATAGCTAGTAAGCGTCATTCAATGTCGGTTACTGTGCTCGGCCCTCGGTGTGTTTTGGCCAGTACCCTCAGATAGTATCTGTTCGAGTGACCAACCGTTACCCGATGGGATTATTAAACAAACGAAGAGTCCTGTGTGTTCTGATATACCAAGATAACCATCATAACCATATAATTCTAATCATCTATATGCTCTGTGGTACTTTGATTTAAGCAATATGCGAATCTCATATGACGAAGTCAAAACTATATCCAAGTGCCACAACAATTAATGTCAAAGTAGTTCTGAATCAGTTTCGAACTTCAGAATAGACTGCATAAAATATGCTGGTACCATTTCAATACTGCACCTACACCATAAAAAGAATATAGCAACTGCACATCTTTAGTATGTTTTCAGGGAGTGATCATGGAAGTTCTTGACCTGTCACACGAATGTAGCGCTCAAAAACTCCACATTCAGGTAGCCGGTGGATTTGCATGGACCCGCGATAGCGTCGATCCGAAATCTTGCATCGTTGCGATCAGAACCGCCGCGCGGAATGAATTAATGCGGGTAGTCGACATCATGGAATCGAATCCACTGCCCACACTGCTTAGACGACTGGAAGATTTTGAAATCCCACACACTCTGCAGATGATGGCAGAAATAAAGCGTCGACTTGATGAACCACCCGGGGTAGCGGTGATCAACAGTCTGCCGCTAAATCAACTGAGCGAAGAGCAGGCGATTGATCTATTCTGGATTATCGGCCAAAAAATCGGGCGAAATGTTGCACAAAAGTGGGACGGAACGATGATTTACCACGTCCGAGACACCGGTGCAGAATATGGATATGGCGTACGCGGCTCCTATACCAGTGTTGAACTAATGTTTCACAACGATAATGCGTTTGGAATCGCCCTACCTCACTATGTAGGTCTGATGTGCTTAAAACCTTCAGCGCAAGGAGGTTTGAGTCGATTTTGCAGCCTCTACACTGTGCACAATCGAATGCTTGAAAAATACCCGAATGAACTTGACCGTCTTTACGAGCCCGTTTACTGGGACAGACAGGCAGAACATATTTCTGGTGCACCATTGGTAGCAAAAGCACCTGTATACCGTTTTGATAAAGAACGCCTATGGACTCGAGCAAATCCAAGTCTCATCATGAAGGGCTATGAAGTTGCTGAAATCAAAATGGATAGCGCAACTGAAGATGCAGTACTTGCCCTGAAAGAGGTGTCCGAAGACCCATCACTTTGGTTTGAGTTACCACTTGAAAGAGGGCACCTGCAGTACATCAATAACATAGACATTGCGCACTATCGCAGTGAAATAGTTGATGATCCAGACCCAGATAAAAAGCGCCATTTGGTTCGTACCTGGCATCGCGACACGGGCAAAACCATCTACGACGGCTAGCTGAACTCCGTCATTCCAGTTCTTGTCCGTGGCAATCTCTGTGCGGAGAAATACAACTCAACCAGCGCAAATTCTGGTATCACCACGCATTCTGTTCAAAGATAACTGCCCCCCTGTGGCTAGTAGTTGTTTCCGGGCAAACCACTGACCCAAAAAACCTGCTCTTGTGCTGGACTAATCCATTCAGTACATTATCGATAGAAAGACGAATTTTTCATTGACAAAGATTCGCATAAAATTTGAGTAATCACATCGGTGCAATCAATGACGAAACTAAGTATCAATCTGAACAAAATCGCATTGCTGAGAAATGCAAGAGGCATGAATTTCCCTAAGGTACTAGACTTTGCCGAGCTTTGCGTAAAAAACGGTACCCACGGCATAACCGTGCACCCGCGTCCAGACCAACGTCATGCCACCTATCAGGACACTTTCGAGTTAGCAGAATTTTGTCAGGACTACCCTGATGTTGAGTTTAACGTCGAAGGTTATCCGACTGCAGACTTTTTGGAAGTCGTAAAGTCCGCCAAACCCGATCAGTGCACTTTAGTACCGGATGCGCCAGATCAAATCACCTCCGATCACGGTTGGAACACTCAGTCAGAAAACCATTTTCTTCGACCGCTTCTTGCCGACCTCAGAGAACATGGCATTCGAACCAGTATTTTTCTTGACCCGGATCCATCTTTGATTCCTTCTGCAGCTGAAACCGGTGCGGACAGAATTGAACTTTACACCGAAGAATACGCCCGGACCTACAACACTGAAGATCACGAACAGGTTTTCGAACAATACCGAAAGGCTTCAGTCATGGCACAGCAGCATGGGATTGGCGTTAATGCTGGTCATGATTTGAATCAAAAGAACTTAGGGAAATTTCTGACTATCCCAGATGTTCTTGAAGTGTCGATCGGGCACGCTCTGACAGTTGAGGCCTTACTCCAGGGCTTTGAATCGACCGTTCGATCTTACGTATCAATTGTGGAAAAGTCAGCAACCTAGCGTTTGCGTTGCCAGGGAATTCCAATTTTGACCAATCCAGTCGACAAGGTGAAATGGTCTTCTAAATTTCAGATGTTTAACTGCGGCTACCTCTGGAAATCAACCACGTTCTGTACTTGCTCGCCTAATCCCTCAATCCCAAGCCTGACTTGATTACCCGGTCTAAGAAATACCGGTGGACTCAAACCAAACCCGACGCCTGAAGGGGTGCCAGTCAGAATCAGGTCACCAGGCATCAACGTCATGTACCGGCTCACGTAACTGACAATATGAGCCACCCCAAAAATCATGTCATCTGTTGAACCGTATTG
>CAZYSR010000157.1:0-2000 GCA_964649525.1 uncultured Gammaproteobacteria bacterium | reverse complement strand
ACATGGTTGTATCGTTTTGAATGGTACAAAAACCGCAGTTCTATACGGCAACGTTGCGTCGGAACTGTTGGTTTTGGCGCGTAATGAAACTGAAAATAAAAATGTTGATTTTTCTCTCTGCCTGGTACCAGTCGATCAACGGGGTGTCGCAATGACTCATCATCGCGCACACGACGGCGGGAGAATGTCCGATATGCTACTCAGAGACGTTGAAGTTAACAGAAATCAGATTCTGCTTCACGGCCAGGAAACATTGCCAATCGTCAAACGTGCCATAAGATATGCGAACGCATCCATATGTGCTGAACTGGTCGGTGCAATGGAAGTAACATTTGAAATGACCTTGGAATATCTAAAAACTCGCCAGCAATTCGGAAAATACCTCAGCTCCTTTCAAGCACTTCAGCACCGCATGGTCGATATGTTCATGCGCTGTCAATTGGCTGAATCAATGCGCCGTGAAGCGGCTCGTGCAATGGAGTCCGCAAACGAAACTGAACAGGATATGATTATCTCAGCGGCCAAGTGCGAAATCGCACGCGCGGCGCTGCTCAATGCTGAAGAAGCGGTGCAGTTGCATGGCGCAATGGGAATGATGGATGAAATGCCCATTGGACACTACCTTAAACGAGTTTTCACACTCGGTCTCTTGTTTGGTGATGCCGACTATCATCAGAATTGCTATCGAAACATGAGAATACAGGCATCGCATTAAAATTCACAGAACAATTAGAAACGAACGAACAAATCCATCAGAGAACTGCAGCAATGGCCGATGACTACGATATTCACGTGAGTGTTGAAACGCACTATCTTGATCACCGTTCAAGTCCAAACGAAGATCGCTTTGTGTTTGCCTATACCATCACCATTACAAACTATGGTAAGGTTGGCGCCCAACTCCTTCGACGTCACTGGATCGTTAAGGACAGTGATGAACGGGTACAGGAGGTGCGCGGCGATGGCGTCGTTGGTGAACAGCCGCACCTCATGCCTGGAGAGTCTTACCAGTACACCAGCGGTACCGTGCTTGAGACACCGGTCGGTACGATGGAAGGAAGCTACCAGATGATTGCCGATGACGGCGCACAGTTTGATGCCACAATCCCGCTTTTTGTGCTGTCTGCGAAGCAAACGCTACATTAGGAGCGGGAACCTAAGCACCCCAATCTAGATATCGATATTTTTTGCCGAAAGGGCCTTGGTTTCAATGAACTCACGCCGAGGCGGTACTTTGTCACCCATTAAAATTTCAAAAGTCTCGTCGGTGCCGTCGATGTCTTCGATCTTGACCTTTCGCAGCAAGCGCTCACTCATGTCCATGGTAGTATCACGCAGCTGATCTGCATTCATTTCACCAAGACCCTTGTAGCGCTGAATGGTCATTCCCTTACGGGCGTCCTGCATCAGCCAGTCGACTGCCTCGGTCAGATCAACATGTCTAGCGGATTTTGTACCGCGCTGAGCAATAACTGCCGACACGTCGTGTTTGTGCATTTCATTAGCCAGGGCAGTCATCAGCTTATAGCTCGATGAGTTCACAATCAACCGGTCGATTAAAGATTCTTTACGGCTTCCCATGTGTTCTCTAACAAACTTTATGTGGTAGCCAGCTTCAGACCCTTCTCCTTCTGAAGGAATGACCTCGACAGAATAATCACCGCGTTCGTCTTCCAATGCTTCTGAGATCTTTTCCGCGCATGATTCAAGGTAAGCCAGATCACCGAATTTTTCCGGATCAAGTGGCTGCAACTTGCTCAGTACAGAAAGCACCCGTGGGTCAATGTTTCGATTTGACAGTTTTTCGGTTGCCAGTCGAGCATCAATTCGAGTCTGGCAAAGTTTTTCAAGCTCTTCCTTTTCAAGCACGATCGCAGCACTATCTGAACCATTCATCAATTCGACTTTTGCATCCAACAGTGCATTCTCCAGCACATAGTCATCCAGTTTACCATCATCGCTCAGATACTTTTCCGACTTTTTGTACTTCGCTTTGTACA
>CAZYSR010000156.1:0-5737 GCA_964649525.1 uncultured Gammaproteobacteria bacterium | reverse complement strand
CAATTCTACAGATTTTGAGCCTGACTCCGTTCGAGAGAATTCCATTGAATCAACTGCTTACCATGACGGCCCACAAAAACGACATTCCGCCGATGTATAAGCAGTTGAATTTATTCGATAAAACGTTGGGACACTAGTGATGGCTTGGATCATGTATCGCGTGATTATTCCGGAGATGAAGGACTCCTTGGTGAATTACCCAGACCCGAGGAACTCCCTGAAGGTGTCATATTCGTCGTTGGCAGTCGGTCTCTGGCTCCACTGAACCACCATGCAAAGCAACAAATCCAGGAACGCGGATCCGTCGTTGATTTACAAAACCACCGCTTGTCGCCTCGCGCCGTTCTTGATATTTGCCGCCGAACTTCAATCACTAGGGAACTGTCACAAGATATCCATGAACAGATCTCCCGAATCAGTGGAGGACACCCACTGGCCTTGAATTATCTTCTTAACCGTCTTCGGGACGCGGACGGAGAGCTGGCAGAAAATGTGATAGCAAGCTCTCCTTCCTACGCAGGGGATGTGGCCGCCGAATATCAGGCCGTGTGGCAAGAAATCGAAGACGATTCTGATTTGACAGAAATCCTGGCCGTATGTTCCAGGCTACGGATTGAGTTTACTACCGAATGGCTGTCTTCTTGGTCCCAGCATCATACGGTACAAAAATTCAGGAGAAAAGTCCTGTATCTCTTTCGACGACAGCAAAATGGTTGGCGTTTTTTCCACGATTCCTTTCGTCAGTTCGCTGCCGACCAAACTGCGCTTGGTGACGATCCTCGATCTGATATTCAGGTGGATTCTCGTATTCACCGCCGAATTGCTGAACTCTGTAAGGAAACAAGTGATCAGCGATTTTCTTGGGAGCAACTATATCACCGGTTCCACGGTGGAGAATCTGACAAAGTCCTGGAGCTAGCCCAACAAACCATTTTCAGAGAACAATTTCGCTCGTTCCGTTCTCCAGATCTCATCCGCAATGATATCCAGCTCGCCATGCGTGTTGGGGCAAGTCGTGCTGATGTTGTGACGATGATCAAACTTTATTTCGCTATCGTCGAAACTGATGAAAGGGTTGCAATGCTTGAAAACATCAGCATGCCGGAGATACTTTTCGATGTAGGACTTATTAACGAGGCAATTTCATGGTGCGGAGAAGAAACTCGACGTGTTCCTCTCGACCAAGCATATGACCTCACCTACAGACTTGGCAAAGTAGGTCATCCTGCCGGTCGCCGCATCTTTGACTTGATTGAGCACGAAGGACTAGACGATCATGATCAAACCCGATTGCTTGGAGGCGAAAACACAGGCGCACTGGCTTGGACTCAAGCCGCAGTACTCTTTCGTCCCCTCTCGACCGTGATCGCCACTATCCGGAAATTGTTCGTATTTCGCCCACACAGTGATCAACAAAATAGAATACTTCAAGACCGGCTTAGGGACCAGTACTTCCGGATGCTCGAAACCCTAATCCATGAAGTAAGAGAGGACGAAGCGGCACTTACCGACATCAAAGAAGAACTTTTCTCGCAATACATACAAATCAAACAATTCACTTTCCATTCTCTCAGTAATGAAGAAAAAGATAGGGCAGAACGCTCTCGTGATCATCTTCTCGCGATGTTGAATGATCTTCATGCCCAGGTGCATGCTGCGCTGCTTGGGTGTAGCTCAACTGCTGAGTCGGCCAAGCTATACACAGATAGCCTATTGTCAGTCGTCAATGGTGGGCCGCTTTTTCCATCAACGAGTCTTGATGCAGCTTATCTTTTTGTTACTCAAGGATTTTATGATAGGGCTTCACGCCTGCTGGACCATACTCCATACAACCAATCGTTAACCGTATCCGACTTCAACCAAAACTTCGAGGCGGGTCCGGTCGAGCACCGGTTTCAATATTGGAAGCTGAGATATTTCCTTGCATCAACCGACAATGATGTCCCTTCCCCAATTCCACCCAACCCAAGCACGCCTGCGGGAAATCGAGTTTCACCAGATGCACCAATTCACAAGGACTTGGAGGCGATAGAGTTATCAGCTCGAATTGATTCAGCAATCCGAGTATTGGCTAAATTGGATTCAAGGTCACTTGCTGGCTACCCGGTTCCGCAGAACGATGCGTGGGACAATCTGATACCACTGCTCGACATATACCCATCCTCCGAAATTCGAATCAGTGGCAGCTTCTTAAGTATCCAGCAAAGTAGATTCGATCTGTTGGACATACTTGTCGCCGTGGCAAGTAACCACAGCAGCAACCTCCTGCAGAGACTTACTGCTTTGTTGCAGGAGCGATTCAAAAACCAGCCGGAGAAATGGACAACTTTTCTCCGGCTCAAACTGGCTGATAGTTTGAGGTCGGCTGGTGCCAATGCTCCATGGTATCAAGAGACCCTTGCAACCTTCGAAGAAAGTATCAAATCCGAAAGCGTAGACTCTCGTCTCAGGGAAACCAGCGACATTGTTCGCCGATATGTCAATGAAGGCGACACGGATACTGCCCGTGACCTCGTGCTGAGTCTTGTACCGATTTCATTCAATGTTGGCTACCGAAAAGACTATCAGTTTGACACCTGGGTTGACCTGCTCGGACTTGTACTTGTCGAACAGGGAGGTGATGCTTTCGTAAATGAAGCTGAATGGCTTGCATGCGTGATTGCAGCTGTCAATCCAATAACAGAAGGCGCTCCGGGAGACGCCGCAACTTCACTTCCCGCCTTAGTGGCATCCGTAGATCCATTGGCGGCAGTACGAATCTTTGAATATTTCGTCCGACAAGGAACAGTATCGCACATAGATGCTTTGGCCACACTCGTACAGGCATTGGTACAGAATGTAGTCAATTTTGCCGGCGTAGAGCTCGCAACAGACATTACTAGCGAACTGATTTCACGAACCGGACGCCATTCATATCCCGAACTGGCCGAAGCCGTTCTCTCAGCGGCGATACGCACCACAAATTCAACAAACGAGAGAAGGCTTGCCGATTCCATTGTAGATCGAATAAACATCTATGCCTTGCCGACTACACGTCTTGGCTGGCGGCGCGGACTCGGTTATAACTCTGATATTGAAGAAGTAAATGTCCCTGACACCCAAACGTCAAAGGATGACTACTCTGCCCTGGTGCTTAACGACGGACGTCGCATCGCTCGCGAAGATGCACCTACCTATATCCAAAATATGGACGACATTATCACCCTGCGATCTACTGAATCAAGCAAATCCCTCTTTTCATGGGCCCCAGTTATCGAAAGACTTACATTCTCAAAGGAAGAAATCCACAATCTAGTAGACGTCTTCAGTGATGGAAATGATAGAAACTTAGACGTCCTTGCGTCTCTTGCAGAAATGGCTGAACGAAACGGCGATCATCAGACTGCATTGGAAATTACAACTGCCATACTGGACAGGGCTAGTGGTATTTCCTGGTCTCCTCAGTTTGGTGGCACAAGGTTACGGGCTGCAGCTGTTGCAATTCGCATCAAAGGAATGGATGCCCGAATTCAATTCTGTACTGATCTCGTGCATCAACTCTTCACCGTTCCCAGATTACCTAACTACCTACTCTGGGATTTTTTGAAACTAGTTGAATCGCTCGACTCCGACTTGCCAGCCAGTTCGATGTGGCCATCAGTACGTTCCTATCTCGAGGGAATGACGGAAACCCTCGAATTACCTGATTCCAATGTCCTTTCAGATCTCCGGTGTTATTGGTGGTTTTTTCCTGAAACAAGAGATCGGCGTGCTGAAAGTGATGTGTCTACACCAACTGCTGCGCTCGCAGAGCTTGCGGTGGGACACATTTCGCATCCTGCATGGTTGATTCGTGATCCGGCTACAACTGTCGTTATGCAAGCGTTACGCTCAGCAAACCTTCATGTTGCGGAAGCACTTGCCCGATTCTCTCTATCAGATGCAAGTGACGAAATTCTGGAACGCGCTGGGAGATGCCTCGCAGCTGCAAGACAGTTTGAAGGTTTTACCACTCCTGACTGCCTTAAACCTTTGGAAGATATCCTGGCAAACCATCCGAGCCAAGTGATCCGTGATCTCGCCGCAGATCAGTCTCCCAGGAAATATAGACCATTGCCGCTTAGATACAAATTCGCATTTAATCCATCCTTAGTCACACCTGTAAAGAGTGTCACATCACGTACCGAATTTTATCTCAGACAATATCAACAATTGGCAGAAGAACTCGATATAGATTTGGATACCCTAATGACGGTTGCCGATCAGTATAAATCCCAAGCAGCTACTACCATTCCAGAAAACGAGGCTGTGCATGAATCTCTGCGCTCGTCGGGAGCACAATTCCGTTTCTTATATAGTGATGTTTGTATTTCACGTGCTGCGTTCGGTCGTATTCTGGCAGAGGTGAAGGATGCTCGTTTACTTGAAAGTGGAGCATCTCAAATCAATCGGTTACTTCGTACAGTGGATATTGAACTCTTGGATCTCATCCCGAAAGCGCGCCCTACTGTTGCCCCCTCTCCACCAGAGGCCGGTATTGACAAGTCGACTGAGCAATGGAAAGAAACGATTGAAGATCGATTGGGAGAGTACATCAACACTTCCACCTGTCATGATCAGATACTCATCGGAGCCAGTTGCCGCCTGATGATACTGAATTGGGGGCACCTTGGAGAAGAATTTACATGCGGAACAACTGTTGGCATTTCCCCGCTGACCGAAGATAGAGTATTTCTGTACCGAAATTCTCTCTTACTGAGAGATCTTGCTGAAGCAGTCTCTATTCGGTTACCTGATGCCGGAGAACCTATAGTCGTCGATAACGATGGCTCAGCATTTGTACAACCTCTTGCTAGCTGGATTTCATTTCGCCCGGATTTGGCTGCAGCGTTGCGATGGTCACCCGGCCCTTCCGGACTGGGTCGATGGCATACATCATCAGGTGAATTAGCAGTAGAAACGGTTTGGTGGACGGATGGCGCTTGGGGCCACGCCAGCCGTTCATTTGACGATACCGTTGCTGAAGGCTACACAGTCATTGCCACAGTTAAAGGATATCAAGATATCTGCAATGCGTTCGGAACAATTGTCCACAATTTCCGATTGGATCGATATGCGCGGGAAGATGGAGATGAGGTCAAACTTATATCTGTCAATCGTTCATTGACACTTCAACCCCAAAGTATATAAATCGTTAGTCGAGAAATCTCCTTCATGTTTTCTTCTTGATTTCGTGGAAATTTCTTTTTTTAATTAATTCATCAACCTTAATAAAGGATTGATTTCGTATTTCTAGTAATCCCGGAAAGTCATAATATTCAGCACCTATATTCGATTGATACCAGCATTCAAGTAGATAAGATTTAAATTTCGTACTTCTAATGAATCGATCTTTAATATCAAATGAAGCGGCGCGCTCAGAAATTTCCGCTCTAATCTGTTCGTCAAAAATTGGAGTATCGATTGATGTTGCATCCAAAAATGGAAATTCCCCGGTCCAATATCTGACGTGATAGATACCTACAGAGGTAGCTCTATAGTGATGCTTATCTGGAGATTCTTTTTCTGCAACACCCAGTTCACGGAAATGTGCGTATGGAGTTTCAATTAGTCTCTTTGTAGCCGCTCTGCGAAGCGCGCTAAATATTTGATCTTCCAAAAATCCATACTGAATTAGTTCTGACAATACATCTGAACCACTGAGGTAACCGTCACTGTCTCTGATTCCCATATTTGAACTAAGGTAGCTAATTAATAT
>CAZYSR010000155.1:0-1878 GCA_964649525.1 uncultured Gammaproteobacteria bacterium | reverse complement strand
CCTATGCGCTGGCCCAAGTTCTGCTGCTACTTTGCGAAATGAAGAATGCTGAGGTTCCAGCGGATATCTCGGGGGACTTTCTCGATGGAGCAGACGAGTTTTCTGGGCATGAAGAGTGCAGGAAAATCGCTGCAATGCTGTGTGAGAATACGGGTGATGGTGTTATTGTTTTGGGACAGTCGGCCATTTCGCATCCGATGTTCAGTTGTATTGAACATTTAGCGCAGTTCATTGCCGAGATTTCAGATGTTGCTCTGGCTATTTTGCCACCTGCGAATAGTGTAGCCGGTTGGAGGGCAGGCTGTCTGCCACATCGCGGTGCTAACGGTGTCCCCGTTGAATCTCCCGGATTAAATGCCCGCCAAATGATTCATAACCCACGTGCCGCTTATCTCCTTTTCAATATCGAGCCTTCGAGAGACATATCCGATGGCATGCACACTAGTCAGGCAATGGAGAATGCCAGTTTTGTGGTCAGTTTGCAGTCGTTTGACGATGTACCCGACTACGTTGATGTCGTTTTGCCAATTGCCTCATTTACCGAAAACGCTGGAACATTCATCAATTGCGAAGGTCGTGTGCAGCACACGGTTGCAGCTGTCGAACCTATGGGAGAGTCGCGCCCGGGGTGGAAAATTCTTCGGGTGTTGGGCAATTTCTTTAATTTACCCGGTTTTGACTACGTTCAAGTCAGTGATGTATTTGAAGAAACTTTTACCCAGGCAGAAGACGTTAGTGAACCCAATGGATCGAGTAGCCGTCCAGTACCTTGCATACAAAAGGAGTCAAGAGTTTCCCCTGGATACTTTGAGTTGATATCTGACCCGAAAATTTATTCTGTAGATGCGACGGTCCGCCGGGCCGCAGCTCTACAGTTGACGGCTGATGCAAGTCCGGTCAATGTAGGCGTTCACCCGGATGACTTGGAAGCGCTGGCCTTGGAAGACGGTACGGCAATTGTTCTCCGTCACGATTTGTATTCTGTGCACACACAGGTCTTTTCCGATTCACGCGTAGCCCGTGGTTGCGTTTACTTTCCAGCTGGCAGCGACGCCGGACCTTCTGCATCAATTGGCGCTGAAGTTCGCATCGAGCAAGAGGCGGGGACTGTGTGATGAATTGGCTTTGGTCAACCTATGCCAGTTTGCCTTTTGAACTGCAGGTTACGATAGAGAGCCTGATCAAGATCATTGCGATTTTGGTACCGCTCCTTCTGTGCGTAGCGTTTATGACCTATGCTGAGCGAAAAATCATTGGTTACATTCAGGTAAGAGTTGGCCCTAACCGCGTGGGCCCGAAAGGCTGGTTTCAACCATTTGCAGATGTTTTGAAACTGCTCTTCAAGGAAATTGTCATTCCAAGCAATGCGAATCGATTTCTTTTTCTGTCTGCTCCAATTCTTTCACTCGCTCCTGCCCTGGCGGCCTGGGCAGTGATACCGTTCACAGATACGTTGGTATTAGCCAATCTGGATGCGGGGCTGCTTTACATTCTCGCACTGACTTCACTTGGAGTCTATGGCGTCATCGTAGCTGGTTGGGCGTCCAATTCAAAGTACGCATTTCTTGGTGCCATGCGATCAGCGGCACAAATAGTGGCGTACGAAATTGCAATGGGATTTGCACTGGTGGGATTACTGATGGCTGCCGGGAGTCTCAATCTTGTTCAGATTGTGACTGCACAGACTGGGGGAATCCACCAATGGTATGTATGGCCGCTATTTCCACTATTCCTGGTCTATTTCATCTCAGGTGTTGCGGAGACAAACCGGGCACCCTTCGATGTGGCGGAAGGTGAATCTGAAATTGTGGCCGGTTTTCACGTTGAGTACTCCGGCGTAACATTTGCAGTATTTTTTATGGCAGAGTACGCCAATAT
>CAZYSR010000154.1:0-2055 GCA_964649525.1 uncultured Gammaproteobacteria bacterium | reverse complement strand
CATCTACTTTGCCCGTAACCACATCGGCAATCAGTCGCGTGCGGTATTCGCCCAACAACACGAAGGGTGGAACAGGTATCATCAGTGAACCGAATTTCTCCGTCGTGAAATGGGCTATCATCGGGAGTAGGTTGATGGACTTTTCATATTCCCATTAATCACAAAGACAAATGTTTTGGATGGAAACTCTTTGGCTCTATCGTCTCCTCCATGGGTCTCGACATCAGTGAGAATAATATCATTCCTAATATCACCGGGAGGCTTATCCTTGGTCGTAAGGTCAAGCACGAAAAGAATGCTGACCTGCTTGGCTTCTACACCGGCATATTGAGCGGCCTGGACCGTGTATTTCTTCGAAATATACTCACGATCACCGTTTTCCTTTTCAACTTTTAGTTCAACAACAACACCTCGATACCTGATATCTGTAACGCCCCCGGCTTGACTTGGGTGTTCTTGTACGTCCTGCCCGAGCAAGTTTCGAAGGTCTCGAAGCACTGTTTTTTGAAACTCAGACTCAGGTATGTCACTCTCCCCCTTGTAGATAGCCTCTTGAGCATATGTGGCAAGCAGACGAGCGAGAGCCTGGAGCATTTTCAGCAAGTCCGGCAACTCATCTTTAACCTTTGGATGGTCTGAAAGTAACTTTGTGACAAGCTCTGCAATATGTTGATCCAGCTGGCGGTTGCCCGTCATTAGAGGCTGTCGATCTTCATTGACGACTCTTAAACGCAACTCATTATGTCCTATTACCGGAATTTCTGTAAAATCTCCAGCAGATGTCTCAAATGCGCTGCGAACTGTAAATACAAGATCATCCAGAACACTACTTTGTCCCGAGTTAAACTTGATTTGCCCTACCAATTCTCCCTGATATTCACCGTCCTTAATACAATGAGGTTTATCCAAAGTAAAATCGGAAACCGAGAACTCGTTCTGAGGACACGTAGTGAGTAAATCGAGGTGAAGACTAACCGCATCACTGGGCCATGTGAGACCACGAACCCGAAATTCCAACGGATACAAAATATTGGACTTTAAGAATTGTGGACTTGCGACTGGGGCATGATCCAGAAATACAATCACTCGCAGCATTGGACTCGGTATAGTATCGGATTCTTGATCTGCAACTTGATACGGAAATTCCGATTCTCTCGCATTCCAATACAAGATAGGTAGCGGGATCATCAATAGAAACGCCCGCAACTCATCGGAATTACATTGTCCTGTTTGGATCAATGATTGGCGAATTGAATCCGTATTTTCCGGCAATGCCAAAGAATCTGTCAATACCAGACGTCGCAGTTCACTCACTAAGACATCACATCTTGTGCGTTCCGCAACCAAATCGCCTTCACCACCCTGAGCTATTGCTACACAAGCCATCTGACTGGCTAATGTATGTAGCCCAGCAACCATGATGCGCCACTCTATCGGTACATGAGATTCAGGCGTATGTGTAAGGATATCGTCAATACGATTAATGAGAGAACTAACCGCCTGAGTCCACTCTGCAGGCACTTCTGTTGCCGAGTTCAAAATTGCATGTATGTCATGAATGAGTGCCGCTGAATTACAGGCATGCTCAAATTGTAATTCTGTTTGCTGCATCAAGCTCGACCTTTCCCTTTTGCAAAATATGCTTCGGCCTTTTCTGTGTCACCCTCCTGTAAAGCTGCATTCCCGGCCGCAATCATCGCGAGTTGATATAAGTTAGCGCGAAACTTTTCGTGCCTTGGTTCTTCAGGCAGAGAGTTGGCCGCGGTTTCTAAAACAGCTTGCTCATGTCGAAATGCTTGAAAGTGTGAAAACAGACTTGCGAAGTGGCCTGATTCCCAAATATCGTGTTCAGCTATTCTTCTGGCAGATGCCAAAAGGTCTTCTGCCACATGCTGGTACGTCTCCACTGGCAATCGGTGCAACCATTCAAACATGCGGAAGCGCTCCGAATATTCGTAAGAGTTGTAATAGTCTCTATTATGATTCGCCAAATGGGTACCGATATCTTTCGCGACAAGTGCTGCATTTTCGTCATCTGGCTCGCAAAACCCGATC
>CAZYSR010000153.1:0-3186 GCA_964649525.1 uncultured Gammaproteobacteria bacterium | reverse complement strand
TCGTGTGGTGATAGGCTCTGATTCCAGTTTCAGCAGTTTCTGACAGTGTCCATTTTGGAAATACAGACGATTTCATTCCTTCCTGCATGGCGTTCATATAGAAATAGTCTTCACCAGCCGTAATCATGTTGATTCGGCGGTTCAGGTATCGCAGCGCTTTGATGCCTCTACGCTTGTCTGGCAGGGCATAGCACTTGCCGATCACTTCAGTGCGAGTCGTGGTGCATGGAATTGACATGTAAATTTCCACCATTTCAGGGTACAGCGCCAATACAAGATTTGGAAAAATGCCGATGTATAACCAGAGATCCTGTCGATCGTCAGGTAAGTGTTCAAACTTCGGCATCAATTTTCTGTAGTGTTTCACACTCCAAAGATTTCCGACTCGTTCATTGAAACGCCCCTTGGAAATGGGAATATCCTTCACATACGAATCCACATAGGAGAGTCCGTAAAGCTGCTGAAGCGTTGGATGTCCAATCGGTACGTGGTAGCCCTCATTGTCAATGTCGTGGTAAATTTTCCAGTTGATCGGTAGGCTTTCAGGGTTCTGGAAGGCATATTGCGGTGGTTCCTGGTAGGGCTGCAGTTCATTCAGTCGATAGTGTTCAATTTCATGTTCTATAGGTTGCATTTGTTCCTGAACAGATAGTCCGCCGGACACAAATCGGATAAAAATAAAACCTTGCCAGATTTCAAGATCGACGGGTTTTAGTGAATACTTATCAGGGTCAAGAGCTGAAAAGCCTGACCTGCCTGGTACGAATTGCAGTTTGCCATCAAAGTTGTATCGCCAGCCATGAAACGGGCAGGATAGCGATTGTCGGCATCTACCTTCTCCAGTCAGAATTGTCGATCCTCGGTGTCTACAGATATTGTGAAAGGCGTTGACTTTACCGCTCTTATCTCTAACGACAAGTGCTCTTTCTCCAAATCCCTGAAAAGTCAAGTAATCGCCGGGTGCAGGAATTTCACTGACATGACCTACCAGCATCCAGCTTGGCTGAAACAGTCGTTCAATCTCAAGTTCAAAGAATTCATCATCCTGATAGGTCCAGAAGGGCAGCAAATCGGAAACCTCATTGTTCTTGAAATCGGACTCGAAAGGTGCATCGTTGAATGTCATAAACTGTGATAGATAACGTTCACACATTTCGATTGCATCCTTACGGCTGATTGAATCACTTGAAATCAGAGCTTGACGCCACAGGCTGTCAATCAATCCTTGCAGACCACGTGCCAGTACCTCTGCATCGAATTTGGCGGAGTTCGATTGATCCAGCAGTTCTGTGACGCACTCTTTGATCAGTTGAATGTCAAACTGATCACTCTTTGTAAGAATATCCCGATAATCCTTGACCGCATGATTTGCACTCCAGTAGGCGTACCAGGCAGCAATTTTGTCCGCAACAAAAATTCGCTGATTAAAACAACTGTGAATATAGCCAAGCATTCGCTGCTCTGCTGACACGGCATGTTCCAATCTAGATTGCAAAATACTCGTCCATTCCTGTTCAAGAAATACCAACGTATCCAGTAATAATTGTTTTTTCGTCTTGAAGTAAAAATTGATAATTGCAGGCGACAACTCGCTATTTGAAGCGATTTTGGCCAGTGTCACATTTGAAATGCCGTCGCTAGCAATTGTATGAATTGTTGATAATATCAACTCTTTACGACGATCTTTCCCAGTTGTTTGTAATGCTACAGTCATGACTTTGAATATATAGTTAGTCAAATTGTTTAAATCAACAATAATTTTAAACGATTAAACAAATAAAATTCAAATTTTGGCTGACAATGTCCGTTGCAAGTACAAATCTGTGATATTAGTGTTGCAACTCGTTGAGCTGACATTTGAAGCCAGACACCCGGACCGAGTTGAATGACCGGGTGTACTAGAAGAATTTACGCGGAGAAAGGATTATGCAGGCCGTTCTCGCTGATGGATACATGACAGATTACAACTAGAAGACCAACTGCATTACCAAATCAGAGCAGTTTTCGCACAGTTGATTTTCATTCATCATGCTGTGGCAGCGCGTATCGAAACAGGTTGAATTTCGCTCCAGACCTGATCAAGCGCTTTACTCAAAGCATCGAATAAGTCATGTACTTGCTGTTCGGTGATGATCAACGGTGGACATATGCCTAAAGAGTCACCTGATGGTAGCGCACGTAAAATAAGACCGTTTTCAAGACACTTTTGGTAAACCTGCAATGCAACTTTCATGTCTGGGTCGTAAGGTTGCTTGGTTTCTTTATTCTCCACCAATTCAACTGCACCGATCAGTCCAGCTCCGCGTGCTTCACCAACTAGTGGATGTGAATTAAGCTCTCGAAGTCGACTCTGGAAGGGCTGCATCACTTCGCGTACGTGCCCAAGAATATTGCGCTCTTCATAAATGTCCAGCGTTTCGATAGCAACTGCTGCACCAACTGGATGTCCACTGTACGTAAATCCAGTACCCCAAACTCCCAATCGATTGCTCGCTTCTGCAATCACCTGGAATATTTCTTCCGAAATCATCGTCGCGCCGATAGGAATATAGGCTGAAGACAGTTGTTTGGCGACGGTAACCATGTCAGGTTGGTCAATATTAAAGGTGTCACAACCCCATGGGTTACCAGTGCGACCAAAACCGTTAATTACTTCATCAGCGATAAACAAAATGTCGTAATTTCGCAGTATCTTCTGAATTTTCTCAAAGTAGGTTTTCGGGGGAGGAATAACACCCCCTGCACCCATGAGCGGCTCTGCTATCAATGCAGCAATCGTATCTGGACCTTCTGCCAGAATTAACTCTTCCAGTTCCGCAGCTCGACGCGAAGCGAAATCTTCTTCAGTTTCATCGGGCTCGCCAAAACGGTAGTAGTGCGGTGTGCCAGTTTGTTTGAATCTGTCGAGCGGTGCATCAAATGCTTCCTGAACGACTGGAATAGCGGTCAGACTGGTGCATGCGATGGTTACACCGTGATATCCTCTAACTCGAGAAATAATCTTTTTCTTTTCTGGCCGATTCAGAGCATTGTTGTAGTACCAGGCTATTTTTACTGCCGAATCAACAGCTTCTGATCCGGAAGTTACGAAGTAGGCTTTCGACATTGGCTTCGGGGCCATGGAAATCAATCGGTCTGCCAACTCAGTAACGACAGGTGCAGTCCGTCCAGCAAAACTGTCGTTGT
>CAZYSR010000152.1:0-2102 GCA_964649525.1 uncultured Gammaproteobacteria bacterium | reverse complement strand
GTGTCATACCCCCTGATTGCAACGTTTCTCCAGTTGGAAAAAACAGGATCTTCAGCGGCAAATGCTGGGCTGGAGGTAACTGCTGCTAGACAAATTGCAGCGAATGTGATTTGTTTGATTCGATTAAGATTAATCATCAATAACCCTTTTACATTGTGAATCTGACGTTAAGATTCAATTAGTTTATCAGGAAACAAAAAAGTTACAAAGACCAGAGTGATCGCGGAATTGACTGAAAAAGGGAACAGCGCTGTTCCGGTCGAGTTTGTCGGAACCGCGCTGTAAAGATCAAATGTTAAGGGATAAGAACTATCGCCTGCAAGCGTCAACTGAAGTTAGTGAGATATTTTTCACACAAACCTTCAGTTTCTTTGGTATAGTCCAACCCCATAGATTGTGCGAGATCCGTTTCGGAGTGAGATCCAATCCATGCGACCAGCAGCAAACGGCGAAGCATGATGAAAGTTGGAATTTCTGCTTCATCTTCTTGGGACAGGTCCATCACTGAGCGATAGCCTTTCACCCAGGACTGAATCAGTTCAGGAACATCTTCCCGTCCTTCGATAAAACTCAGTGCTGTGGCACAGTCGTACATGAACCAACTGAATCCACAGTCATCAAAGTCAATTACTTTAGTGACACTGCCTTCAATCAGCAGGTTTGCCAACCTGATGTCACAATGAACAAGTCCCCAGCGGCCCGGTCCCTGACCAAAAGCTTGAAGTCTCTTGTTGATTAGATCAGCAGTCCTACCGAACAATGCCTGATTTGTATCATTAACACCCATGCCATCCTGCCATCTGCCCCAGTGCGGATTGTCACCAATACTGGTTTCGAAGTCCCAGGTATACCGCTCAAACCATTCCGGTCGTTGCCAGTGCTTCGAGTGTTTGTGCATTTGAGCAGAAACGCTGCCGAGAAGCTCAAACGGCCCGATAAGGTTTTCTTCAGGAGGTTCGATACCGGATTCCCAATCAAACATCACGACATTTCTCGGACCTCCCGGCATTCCTTCCGCTTCGACGGATTGAATGTTTTTGCCATCTTTACCAGGCACAATGACAGGGGTGATGACTCCTGCCTGCTCGCGCAGCGCATCAGTCCAGGCATGTTCGGACTGGATTGCGGTGTATGAGTGGTATCCCTCTCGGTGAACGCGTAATGCCCATTTTCGGGAAGTTTCATGATCATCAATGCGATAGGTTGCATTTTCCGACAGGTTAATCATCTCTACTGAGACGTCAGATGGTACATCATAGTGAGCCACTGCGTTTTTCGCAACGCGCTCCAGTAGCACCAACTGCTCTTCGTGTGGTAAGTCTTCAAATATCGGCATTCATTCCTCCACCAATCTGCTTAAGCGGCATCAGCTAGTTCTTCCTTCTGGACTTGCTTTTCGGTAGTCGTCCTTCGGTTTGCTGATCCATGATTAAATGCAGATGCCCGGGCCTGAACCAATGCTGTATCCAAGCGGTTCAAAATCTCGTCACACAACTCCTTATCGACGAGAATTCCAGGCTTAAACTGCAAAACTCTTTGATCAAGAGAGGAAAATATAGCCCAAACGCCATTGTTGAACAACGCTTTCATTACGTGAACGGCACCTTCAGGGTGCCCAAACTCCAATCCAATCACAACCCCACGCTGGCGGATGCCGACAAAGAAGTCTGAGTAGTTTTTGCGTAACTGCTCCAGTCCATTTCGCATGTATCGGGCGATATAGTGCACCATGGATCGAACTTCGGGGCGATTGGAGATTTCAAGGACTTTGGCAGCAGCAATACAGCCAAGCTCCGCTCCGCCAAAAGTGGACATGTGTCCCCATCCATCTTCTTTGAGCCAGGCACCAGCGCGCTCGTTGACCACTACTGCGCCAATCGGATAGATACCTCCAGACAGTCCTTTACCAGTCACTAGAATATCGGGTGTGACACCATAGGTATCAATGCCCCAGATTTCACCGCAACGCATCAGACCCGTCTGCACCTCATCGGCAATAAAGAACGTGTCGACTTTCTCACATGCGGCTTTAATAGCGCTCAGATAACCTTCATCCGGCATCGGAAATCCGTAAGTGGCAGGGATCGTTTCCATAATGACGC
>CAZYSR010000151.1:0-15049 GCA_964649525.1 uncultured Gammaproteobacteria bacterium | reverse complement strand
GTAGGTCATTGTGCCATCATCACGCTGAGCAAGCTCTTTCATCTTTGCTACCGATGCTGGCTGCGCACGAAACTCCTCGCGTCGATGAATCAGGGTGATTTTCTTTGCGATACCATGTAATTCCAGTGCCCAGTCCAGTGCGGAATCCCCACCACCCAGAATGGTGACTGAAAGATCCTGATAGCGTTGTTTATCGACCACATGGTAGTTCAGATTCTTTCCAGCGTAATTTGCGGCGCCTGGAGTACGCAGTGGCCGCGCATCAAAAGCACCCAAGCCGCCAGCGATGACCAGTGACCCCGCATCAATTTCGGTATCGTCGGATGTTTTGACATAGAACCGGCCGTCATCCTGTTTTTCGACGTGAGTGACCTGTTCACCAAGCAAGTATCCGGGATCAAATGGCGAAGCCTGTTCCATCAGAAGATCAACAAGCTGTTGACCGCCAACCACCGGGTAGGCAGGAATATCGTAAATGGGTTTATCAGCATAGAGTGTAGAACATTGACCGCCTGCACGCGGTAAGGAGTCCACGATGTGGCACTTGATGCCTAAGAGCCCCAACTCAAAGATCTGAAAGAGTCCGCAGGGGCCTGCACCAACAATGACGACTTCGGTTTTAATCATTTATGAAAATCCACCGGATTTGAAAAAAAATTAACCACAGACATAAGATCCCTCTTGTCTGTATATTTTGGAGAGACTAGATGAGGCTAAATATTAAAGTCAAAAGGGAACCATTTTTTCTAATTATTCTTGCTAGGATCAAGACAATGACTTGTTGTACATCCCTTGCGCAACAAGATTCAACAGTACGGATTATAACCACACGCCTAGTGTGTTAGAAATCTGTAAAGACGCCAAATACCGAACTCAGGTGAATCCGAAGTTTGGATTAGTGAGAAAGGGGCAGATTTTTCAATTTTTTGGATAGCCAATATTTCATTGCACCTCTCCGGACGGTCAGACAGTGAATCAAATCGATCACTACTCAGGTTGACTTGAGTTGGGATCGCACTCATCGGTGACGAGAATTGTTGAGACCAGAATCAGCGCCAACTTCGTCCGGAATCACTTGATAGTAACCATTTGCTGACAGCACCTTGACTGGTGTGTCGTACAACTCACTAAGAATTTTGTCAGTAAATAACTGCTGCTTATCACCATTTGAGACGATACATCCCTCTTTCAGTAGCACGATGAAATCAACTTCCGGAGGAATTTCATGAATGTGATGTGTAACCAGAACGATTTGTTTGCCGTGAGCGATGAGTTTACGAATGACACGAAGATAGCGAAATGTTGCATTGATATCCAACCCACTGGTTGGTTCATCTAAAACCAAAGTTGATGGTTCACTCACCAAAGCTCGGGCTAGCAAAAATCTGCGCTGCTCACCCGTTGACATGAGCGAATAGGGTTTGTGGCTTAACTCAGTGATGCCCAACTCAGCCATAATCCGATTTGCTAGTTCAACAGATTTCGTATCAAATTCCTGATGATCATAAATTCCGACGCTTGAGTGGAACCCCGACAGCACTACAGAAAGCCCATTCACATATCCAAAATAGCGATTTTGTAAATCCTGTGAGATGAACCCCAGGTTTCGACGCAACTCCCAGACATTCCATGTCTGGTTGCCTAAAATTTTGACCCACGAATCTTCCTCACGAACCGGGTAAAGCTCCCGCATCAACACTTTGAGAAGAGTGGACTTTCCCGCACCATTCGGCCCCAGTATGGCAATGCTTCGCTGCATTGGTAACTGCAGCGTGAATCGATCCAACACCTTCTGCTGACCGCGATAGACGGTGGTGTTTTTCATGTCAATTAGAAAAGCCATAGCAGGGAGTAAAACCAAGTCAGTGAGTTACGCCAGGGAAACGATAGTGAGCGCACATTTTAACAGGCAATTGACGGCTCAAACTTAGCGCAAATCAATCATAATAGGAAGTCCGATGGCCGTACAGGGGTCACCACATCTGATTAATTGACTGAATTCAAAGATAAATATGGCCCTTCTTATCACAGATGAGTGCATCAACTGCGATGTGTGTGAGTTCGAATGTCCGAACAATGCCATTTATATGGGACCGGAAATTTACGAAATCGACCCGACATTATGCACAGAATGTGTCGGTCACTTTGAAACCCAGCAGTGTGTAGAAGTCTGTCCTGTTGAGTGCATCCTCGTTGATCCAGATAACACCGAAACTGAAGCGCAACTCCTCGATAAATACAAAAGAATTATTGCAAATACACGCGCTGCATAACTTTTCATTTCTGGCATCGCCTGCAAAAATACGTTGATCGTTGCCCGATAACCTGTCGAGCAATTTCCCGTCCACATCTAAAGCACGGTTTTCCTTCCCTTTCGTAGACTTCTAAATCGTGTCGGAAATATCCGGGATTGCCGGAGCCATCGACGAAATCTCGTAAAGTGGTACCACCCGCTGCAATTGCGTCGCGAAGCGTTTGCTGAATTGAAGAAGACAGGGAATCATAACGTAATAACGAGATTCGTCCGGCGGCGCGACGCGGATCAATTCCAGCTCGATACAGAGCTTCGGATGCATAAATGTTTCCCACACCTACGACAATCCGGCTGTCCATAATAAAATTCTTTACTGCAGCTTTGCGGCGCCGCGATGCTGAGTATAAATAGGAGCCTACCAACTCCTTACTTAGCGGTTCTATTCCCAAGGGAGCAAGCAGTGGATGCTCATTCGGTTCGCCTTCAACCCAGAGAACGCTTCCAAACCGACGAGGATCGCGCAACCGTAGCCTATAACCGCCATCAATTTCGAACTCGACGTGGTCATGAGGGGAAGGTGGCTCACTAGGTGACGACAAACGCAAACTGCCTGACATTCCAAGATGTACCATGACATGGCCCTGAGGCAGTTCGATAAGGATATACTTTGCCCGTCTTCGCACCGATCGTACTGTTTCTCCTATCACTCGCTGGGCAAGTTCATCAGGCACCGGCCATCGTAGTCTGGAATCTCGAACGATTACATCGGTAATCGGATGTCCTTTAATGTGCGGTGTAATACCGCGTACCGTGGTTTCAACTTCTGGTAATTCAGGCATAAGATAAGGGAGTTATGTGTTTGACCATGAACGCGAACTTGACACGTTTACAGTCCCGCGGAAACTCTAGCCACAGGTGAATGAAATTCTAATAATTTGCCCACATCATACTGAGAGGCAGCGCGAAGCAATTGTCTCCAAATGAAAGCGATTGGTCTCCAAGATAAAAAGTAAGTCCGGTTACTGTGCGAGATCGTCCGGGGCCGTCGGTCGCAAACCATCTTATGTGCCGGAAATCTTCCGCTTTTACCGTTGCTGCAGCCTTGACTTCAACGCAGACGAGATGTGATTCTGCATCAACGATAACATCGATTTCGCGCCCATCGCGATTGCGCCAGTGATAAAGCTTAGATTCTCTGTCTTGAAATGGTAAACACCGAACTAGTTCATTGAATACGAAGCTTTCGAGCAAACCGCCAAGAGCCGCCGGGTTTGACGCAATGTCAAATGTATCGGTCCTAAAACGCCGCAAAGCGCAGGCTATACCACTATCGACGAAATGATACTTCGCATTTTTGATATCTCGACTTCCTTCGCCGGATGTCCAGTGCCCAAGTCGAATTACGACGGAGAGTTTGACGAGAATGTCCAAATATTGTTCTACTGTCACTCGTTGAATACCGAGATCATTTGCAAGAGTAGAAATATTGAGCGTTGCACTTGTTCGTGCTGCCATTTGGTCAACTAAGCGACGTAAAGAATCCGGTTTTCGAATAGGCAGAACATCAGCCACATCACGCTCAATTACGGAATCCACATAGGATCGATATCGCTGTTGTCGAGCTCTAAGTGGCAATTCCCTCATTTCCGGATATCCGCCCTCTAGAATTAAATCGATATAGTCTTCGCGAGAAGTTTGTTTCGGTTTAGGCAAATCAGCAATTTGGAGGCTTGTTTGCAACGCCCAATCAAGGATTTTTGGCGGTTTTTGTTCCTTTGTTTCAGAGACAGTGAGAGGCCAGAGCTTGAGCGTTAGGACACGACCAGCGAGTGAGTCTACTGTTTTGGCTGTGGAAAATACGTTTGAAGAGCCAGTCAGCAAGAATTGTCCATAACGTCGATTCTGGTCCACGATGCGTTTTATGGAAAGTGTAAGCGAATGGGACCGTTGCACTTCATCAATGATGAGGGGGTGGTTGCCAAGATTTTTGCACTTTTCTGCAAGCAAGCCCGCCGCATCAGTTTCAAGTGCACTCAAAACCGCTTCGTCATCCAGCGTAAGAAACTCCCCTTCTCCATATTGGTCTCGTACTAGTGTGGTTTTACCAACCTGCCTTGGTCCAACCAAGTTTACAATACGCGAAACTTGCAATCCTTCTTTCAATTCCTCCAGCATGTGCCGTGGTAGTATGCGATTGTCGTCTGACATTTCGATTTCTCAGTAGTTGAGTTGTTGATCGGTTAATGTTGCGCAGATTGTGCATTAGTTATCTCGCAGATTGTATATTAATTATTTCGCAGATTGTGCATTAGTTATCTCGCAGATTGTTCATTAGCCATCTCACAGTCCGTTCGTCAGATTCAGAATTCAAGGGTTAAACGAAAAAGAATTACAAGCCAACTAACTTATCACCGGGTATGTATCAGAATTTTATTTACCAGGCGCTTCACTGATTTATCGTACCAAACATCATCAAACCGGTCGCTTTTCACATGACAGAATTTCAGGTTACCAACCAAAACTCCGGCAACACGTTTCGGGTGCGGACCGATGAGACGGTCCTTGATTCCTTTCTACGGCAAGGAACCGCAGTTCCATACAGTTGCCGAAATGGGACCTGCGCTGCATGCAAAGCCACTTTGGTGTCAGGCAGGGTCATATACGACGATTATGATCCGTCCGCGTTAACCGATGAAGAAATCGCAAACGGAGCCATTCTGCTGTGCCGCGCACATCCGCGAGAAGACCTTGAAATCTGTGCCGAAGAAATCGACTTGCTGTCAAATTTGGTCATCCAAAGACTACCCTGCCGGGTTGTGGAACTCAATCGACTTGCGCATGATGTCATGGAAGTCAAACTTGCCTTGCCGCGTGACACCACATTTCAGTTTATCGCCGGGCAGTACATTGACATTATGATGCGCGATGATAAACGCCGAGGATTCTCGATTGCCAATGCGCCGGGAAGTGACTTACTGACTCTGCACGTACGTCATGTACCTAAAGGTCGTTTTACCAGCCATATATTTCAGGCGATGAAGATTAGAGACATTCTTCGACTGGAAGGCCCACTCGGGACCTTTTTTCTAAGAAAGGATTCTGACAAACCAATCATTATGATAGCCGGCGGTACTGGATTTGCACCGCTTCACGCGATACTGGAGGACCTGTTTCGAGGAGCAGAATACAACCGTCCAATTCACTTGTTTTGGGGCGTTCGAGCCCTACGTGACTTGTATCACCGCGATCTGGTTGAAAGATGGGTTGAAGAACACCAGGGAGTGTTCCAATTTACGGCAGTTCTGTCTGAACCGGAAGTTGCTGAAAACTGGTGCGGCGAGACGGGTTGGGTGCACGAATCAGTTCTGCATCATTATCCAGACTTGTCAAACTTTGAGGTCTATGCCAGCGGGCCGCCACCCATGATTGAGGTCATTCGAGATACGTTTCCAGAGTATGGTTTGCTGCCTGCTCAGCTTTACTACGACTCTTTTGAGTTTTCTTCAGATACGCTTTATCCCGCCGAATCCTGAGAATCGGTCTGCAGCCGTGACGCCGGTGCTTCGGTACCAGCTTTATACACATTGAATGCGTCTGCGGCTGCGTGTCGCTCCTCCAGTAAGCCTCCCAACTCTTCATAGGCCTCTCTTCTACCACCAAGTTCTACCGATTTTTTGAGGTGTGCCTCGGCACTCTTTAACCGACCAGCACGACGTGCCAACCGACCAGCTGTCAATAGTAGATCAGGATCATCGGGATGACTTTCAAGCCACTTGTGGGCAACATCGTATAGCTGACGGTCTTCTACTTGTCCGTTGACCAGACCGTAGAGATAAGCGAGTTCGGAATCCCAACGTTTAGCAAGTATGCCACGAATGACTTTGTCAACTTCCTGATGGCGATTGTACTGAAACAGTTTACGGATGTAGGCGATGGTCACGTTCGGATTCATTTGTATAGCATTTGGCGTGCCTTTCCAAATGCTCTGCAACTCTGTTGGGTGTTGAGCTTTCCGCAGGCGATGAACAGTTATGGTGGCGGTTAGTGTCCGAATGTCTTCTGCAGAGCGAGCCCGAGTCTTCTGCAGATGTGGCAGAAGAGACTCCAATGCTTCCCAGTTCTCCAGCTTTTCGTAGGCATCGGCTAGTAGATCAAAGGCTTGAGCATTTTTGGGCATCTGCGCGCAGAGCTTTTTCAATTCATCAACGACCAATCCAGTCTCACCGTATGCCATCCGCAACCGACAGGAAATTAACGATACAAGCCCCTTGTTATCGCCATTCAGTTCTCTGGCCTTGTTCAGATATTTATCGCGCCGTGCTATTTTGCCCTGTTGCTGTGCAGCATAAGCGGCCGCCAGATAACTGATGACTGGTTGGGGCAGATAGGGAGCCGAAGCATCCAGTAACTGCTCAGCCTTAGCCCATTCTCCCAGCAAAAGGTGCTTCAATCCTTTAACAGAAGCAGCGTACTTCTTTTGTTCGCGGTACTCCCGGTAGGACCGGCCCAGTCGGCCAGGAATTCTGATAATACCGGTCAATACTTCAAGGCCGACAAAAAGAAGAAGGGTGACCAATACAATCAGCAGCATGCCCAGTACCAAGGACAATTCCACTTGCCAGACACCCCATTGCAGCATGATGAATCCGGGCTCGTCGATGACATAGATTGTTGCGACGGATACAACACCTATCACTACGCAAAGTATCAGAAGATAAAACATCGATTACTCGGCGCTCTGCTGATCTAGAATTTCCTGAAGCAGGTTGTAGGAACCGGAAATGTCTGGCAACTCCGCAGTCAATGGCAACAACAGCAGGTCGTCCAGTGTGGCAATAAAAATTCCAACTGAAACATCTCCAACGTTAAATTGGTCTTTAACTACGTTTTTCACAAACTCTAGATTCGCCCGAAAAACGCTGGTTTCCTCTCGAAGCGCAGCCAGCTGGGCTGCCGCCAAAGATAGTTTGAGATGCTGAACCAACTCATTCTTCAGATTTGGATTGAGTGGTAAAGGTGCGTCCTCGGAAATTTTCTTCACGCGAACTAGAGACTTCAAATCCAACCAAATGGCATTGAGGGTAGAGGGTGCATCAACTTGTTCATGTTCAATGTCCTCATCAACACCTGATTCAGATGGCTCAACCGACAGTTCCTGAAGCTCAGTGCGAATGGGTAAATCATCCAGAGCATTGCTCAATTTCATCAATTGCGCTGAAATGGCTCCTAGTTCCACCACATCCATCGTCTCAAGCAATTCGATTTCCTTGTTCAGCTGTGTTCGAACGACCAGAAGCTGTGGGTCAGATACTCGTCCAACCTGTTCAACCGCCGCCTGCCAGACTGGCAACACAACCTCAGGATCCCCAGTGAGCTGTAGTTGCTTGGCACCCATCAGAAGCAATAGTGAAACATCGTTTAGTTCCCAGTCGCTTGGAAGCTGATCAAGATTCTGATAAAGGGAAGAGGTGGACTCAATGATCGCATCAAGTTTTTCTCCAAACTCAGTGTTCGATTGCATGAGTACGGTTTCCAACTCATTAACTCGGTCTGCTTGACTCTGAATTTGCGATTGAAGGTCTTTCGTCGCGGAAGATAACTGTTCTGCGAATTGATCGTCACTTTGCTGAATGGACTGTACAACCGCGGCAATTTCTTCAATTCTGTTAATTTCGCTCTCAATCTGGGGTAACTTTTGAACTTCCATACGATAGAAGACATATCCTGCGCCACCCAAGGCAGCCAGTGCGAACACGGTTGCAAAAGTCGCGAAAATCGCTGCTCCTCGTCCAGATTTTTTTGGTGGTTTTGGACTGGTTGCTGGTTTGACTGTCTTCGCTGGAGTTTCAGTCTTTTTGTCCGATTCCGTCATTTCGATGATCTCTTATCCTATCAAGTCGTTCCTACATCAGCGAAAACTTTCCGTTGCTTTCCAGTTCGCTTCACAATATCTCTTTGTGTCCTCATGATTGAATCCAAAACCGCGTCGTCTGAAGGCATATCGGAAACAACAATCTGTTCAAACCCACATCTTTCAAGTTCTTGCTGAATCCGTTTGCTGTAAACGATCACGACCGCGCGTCTTAGTTCATTCACCAATTCTATGTCAAGCATTTCAAGCAGATTTGCTGATGAAGCCACACTAGTCAAAACGACAAAATCCACGCCGGATTGACGAAGAACGCTATGTAATACTATCGGGTCCGATGGTGGCTGAACTCTTCGATAAACCACAGCGTGCGTCACTGCCTTGCAATCCTTATCTTCAAGCATGCCCACTAGCAGCACGCTTCTTGGACCACCACCATCAAAAAAAATCACACGCCGTCCAGACAGATTCTGCATTGATTCAAGCTTAATCAATGCTGCCCCACCAAAGTCTTTGGTCGGCGCAACAACCTCCCCGATACCGAATTCTCTGCGAACTGCTTCAGCAGTCTTGTTACCAACAGCTGCGCATCTCAGCGACTTCGGCCAATTCATACCTTCCTGCTTCAAATATTCAGCAACCGCGGCTACAGCATTCCGACTCGTGAAAATGGCAAGGTCATGCCCGTTAAAACTCTCTTCATCCAATCCTTGTGTGCAATACTCGACATCCAAAGTGGGGAATATGACTGGGACTCCACCCAGACGTTTTATCTCTTCACTGAGGTATGACGAATACACCTCAGGCCGCGTGATTAGAACCGTTGCTCCATCAAGATTAGTCATCTATTCCAGTCCAGTATCAACCTGCCAGAATTTTCTGGGCACCGCGCTGATTCAATTTTTCAATCACCACCTCTATCCCGGTCATCAAGCCATCCAGGGTGCCGCTCAGCGTCTCAATGATGGATTGCTGCGCATCAATACTCCCGACATAAGCTGCAATTTCGTAGCTTTCTTTTCGGCATTTTGTCAACACTCCAATCGGAACGTGACAACTTCCGCCAAGCCCTGCATTTACCGCCCGTTCCGCAGAAACTTCAGCATTACTCAATGAGTCATCAAGCTCCTTCATTTCTTCGATTAATCTCTGATCACCCACCCGGCATTCAACGCCCAATGCACCTTGACCTGGTGACGGAACATGCGGTAATTGGTCGAGTACTTCCGTAATCCGCTCATCCAAACCCAGTCTGCGCAACCCCGAAACTGCCAAAATGATTGCATCAAAGTCCCCATCATCAAGACGCTTCAGTCTAGTCGTCACATTGCCCCTTACGGGAATAATTGTGAGGTCGGGGCGAGTTGAAAGCAGCTGACTCTGACGCCGTAAACTGCAGGTGCCAATCACAGCGCCTTCTGGCAGTTGTGCAAGTGTCTGATATTTAGACGAAACAAGAGCATCGTATGGGTCTTCCCGTTTCAGAATTGCGGCAATTGTAAATTCTTCAGCAAGATCGACCGTTACGTCTTTCATGGAGTGAACCGCAATATCAATCCTGTTAGCAAGCAAGGCCACTTCAAGTTCTTTTATGAATAGACCCTTGCCACCCAATTCAGCCAATAGCACATCTTGTCGTAAATCGGCTTCGGTTTTAATCGGAACGATTTCGGTCTCAATGCCATTTAAGTGTGTTCTGATGAGACTAGCAATATGATGAGCTTGCCACAATGCCAACTGACTGCCACGAGTACCGATTCGAACGACTGACACCTTAGAGCCTCTGAGCGCCATGCATCGGAGGCGTGGTGACAGTTTGTAAAACTGATTTCAAGTATGTAGATGCCAGAAGGCTTGGAATGTTAGACAGGCTGGAAAGAATTAGCCATTAAATTTGGTTTGGGTGCGCTATTCCGCACCAAATTGTGCCATTATAATTAAACTGTTACGTCTTGTTTGTGTGCAAAATCCACATTTGGTGGCGCTCCGTCGGCAGAGTTTCTGCCATATTCCGTTATCTGATCACTAACATCAACTTTGTAATTTTTTAGCCCACTGAAAATCTCGAGCATACTGAATCAAATAGTCCGAACGAATCTCAATGAACTCACATTCAAAAAAGTTGTGGGGTGGGCGGTTCACCCAGGCAACTAACACCATGGTTGAAAAATTCAGCGCCTCCGTGTCATTTGACCAGCGCCTCTATCGTCAGGATATTGTCGGGTCAATCGCACATGCGCGCATGCTGAGTAAAGTTGGCGTGATTAGTGAATCGGAATTTAACGATATTCGCGACGGTCTAAACAAAATACTGGCTCAAATTGAAGCAGGTGAATTTGAGTGGTCTGACGAATTGGAAGATGTTCATATGAACATCGAAAAGCGCCTCACTGATGACATCGGAGAAGCAGGCAAAAAACTACACACCGGGCGTTCCAGAAATGACCAGGTTGCAACTGATCTCCGACTCTACACTCGAGATGCGGTTGATCGGATCATTGACGAGATTAAGAGCATTCAATTGACACTGCTTGATTTTGCTGAAGCAGAGGCGGAAACCATAATGCCCGGCTACACGCACTTGCAAATCGCACAGCCTATAGTATTTGGTCACCACCTGATGGCGTGGTTTGAAATGCTTGATCGAGATCGACAACGATTTACCGATGCACGAAAAAGGCTGAATCAGTCGCCGTTGGGAGCTGCAGCCTTAGCTGGCACGAGTTTTCCCATAGATCGGGAGATGACTGCAGATGAACTTGGGTTCGACGCTGTTATGAGAAACTCACTTGACGCGGTGTCCGATCGGGATTTTGCCATCGAATTCGCCGCGCACTCAGCAATTGCGATGGTACATTTGTCACGAATAGGTGAGGAGATTGTGTTGTGGGCCTCAGAAGCCTACAAACTCATTTCGCTTTCTGACCAGTTTACAACGGGCTCTAGCATCATGCCTCAGAAGAAGAATCCCGACATTGCGGAACTGGTTCGAGGTAAAAGTGCGCGAGCTGTTGGCAATCTTCAAACTCTTCTGGTTCTGATGAAAGGCCAGCCACTCGCATACAATCGTGATAATCAGGAAGACAAGGAGGCGCTTTTTGATAGTATCGATACAGTCATCGCGAGCCTTGAAATCATGCATGGCATGATTCAGAATTTGGAACCTGATCGAGAGCGTATGAGAGCAGCTGCCTTGGAAGGATATTCAACCGCAACAGACCTAGCCGATTACCTGGTTACACAAGATGTGCCGTTTAGGGATGCACACGCAGTTATTGGGAATATCGTACGACACTGTATTGACAATGAATGCACACTTGAAGCACTCAGCCTGGATGACATGAAACGATTTCATCCCATGTTGGATGAAGGTGCACTACGTGTTCTTAAACCTGAAGGTTCAGTTGCTTCGAGAGATCACACAGGTGCGACTGCTCCGAGGCAAGTCAGATTGGCAGTCCAAGAAGGCCGGAAAAGGCTGGGGTAATTCGGCAGCAGATCTACCAAGAATAAGAGGTTCAATTGAAATGATTCGGAAACTGAGCTATCGAACTGTTGTAATCGCAATGGTGTCAGCACTCGTTTTAGTACCCATCGCTTGTGGTAAAAAGGGTCCCTTAGAGCGACCACTAGCAGGTGCCGTTAATAGTGGCATGCAAACTGGAGTGACAGTAGAATCAACGCTCGTTTCCAGCGTCATTCAACATCTATGAATGAAACTGGAAGTTTGGGCCCCAAAAAAACGTTGTGTTCTATTGTTTGGTCGGAAATTTAGTTCAGCGCGCCTGAAACGTTCCTGAAATCAAATTCATTCTCTCAATTCACCATTCCTGATGAACGCTTTTCTTTACCGGGACGGAATGCTTTATGCAGAAGATGTTCCGCTTGATCAAATTGCAAGTGCAGTTGGAACGCCAACCTATGTTTATTCGCGCGCAGCTCTGGAACAGCACTGGAACGAATTCAAACAGGGGTTCTCGGAATACGACGCGTCAATTCGCTACTCGGTAAAGTCAAACTCCAACCTGGCCGTTCTCGCACTCATGGCGCGGCTGGGTTCCGGTTTCGATATCGTCTCTGGCGGTGAACTCGAACGGGTGATTCGAGCGGGTGGTAGGCCCGAAGCCACAGTTTTTTCAGGTGTTGCCAAGTCAGCAGATGAGATTAAATTTGCCTTGGAGTCCGGTGTCTTTTCCCTCAATTTGGAATCTCAATCGGAGTTGATGCGAATTCTGGAAATTGCGAAGAACCTTGATCGTACAGCACCAATTTGCGTACGCGTGAATCCTGATATTGATGCCAATACACACCCTTACATTTCAACTGGACTTCGTGAAGCAAAGTTTGGTGTCGCGTTTGAGGAAGCTTTAGACATCTATCGATTTGCTGCACGGCAACCTCACCTTGATGTGGTCGGAATTGCTGTTCATATCGGCTCGCAGATGACATCACTTGGTCCGATCATTGACGCATTGGAAAGCGTTATCGATTTCACTCAAACGCTTGAAGCTGAAGGTATAAAGGTGCGTCATTTGGACCTGGGCGGTGGACTAGGCGTTTGCTACAAAGATGAGCAGCCACCAACAATTTCCGAATACTGCGATGCAATTCTTGAGGTGCTAACGCGCCGCGGCTACCCGCTGTCCATTTCAATCGAACCCGGTCGTGCCATAACCGCCAATGCCGGCATTTTTTTGAGCCGGGTCGAATACATCAAGACAGCAGAGTCGAAGAATTTTGCCTTAGTTGACGGCGCAATGAATGATCTGATCAGACCCGTACTTTATGATGCCTGGATGGACATCGTTCCTGTTCAGCAGAGCTCTGTAGAAA
Organism: uncultured Gammaproteobacteria bacterium; assembly: GCA_964649525.1. Classification (GTDB taxonomy): domain Bacteria; phylum Pseudomonadota; class Gammaproteobacteria; order Arenicellales; family JAJDZL01; genus JAJDZL01. Next base: position 2,093 of record CAZYSR010000151.1, on the reverse strand, counting down.
GTCGAATATTTGACGTGGTCGGTCCAGTTTGTGAGACTGGTGATTTTTTCGGCAAAGACCGGAAGTTGGCAATTGATGAGGGTCACCTTATTGCTGTTCTTGGCGCAGGTGCCTATGGAGCAGTCATGTCTTCAAATTACAACACCCGTCCAAAACCGGCAGAAGTGTTGGTCGATTGCGAGCAATTTTACGAAATCAAAACCAGAGAGAGCATTGATCAGATGCTGGACTCGGAACACATCCCGAGTCAACTCTTGTAATCATTCTAGGATGGATTCAATTCATCCGTATTTTTGACGGCATATCTACCTTCCCGCCGCAATCCAAACCTATACCCCGTTGCTCGTTCAGGACATGTCTTTATCGTATCCTGCTAGGTTTCCTAACAGCACTTTCTATCAGTGGTCCACATTTGCTTCCCGCCTATCGATTTCCGCCATTGCCTCTCTGGCGTATTCTTGAATGAACTTCCTTTGGTTGAAAAACAAGCGTCGCATCAGCTTTGGTAGGACTCCAAGCGCAGTCGCCTCCTCCGTAAAAGTCCCAACTGTACCGCCGTTTTCCTGTCTGAATTCGGCAACATACCGACCCTCAAAATTGCCGTCTGCACCTGTTTGCAAAACAAACTTGCTGGGTGGATTTTGCTCCAATATCTGAAAACGAATCTTCATGCTCGACGTCTTCAACTCTTCGGTCCAACTCTTTTTGTCGCTGGCTACTTCCACCGTGGCGACATCTGACCGCCAATTCGGTTGACTTTCGATGTCCGTGTACACCTCCCAAACTGCTTGAATGGGCGCATCGAAACGGATTTCAACGGTGGTACGGGTCGTTGCAGGTATCAAAAATAAAGTGACGATGGCGAGTCCCGCCACAACGGCCACAAAGAGCCAAATCAAGTTCATTCGTTCAACTCCGGATTTAGCCTAGCTCATTCCCGTACGCGGTTGCGTGCATAGCAGTGGAGCACTACCTATCGAATATGCAGTTTGGGTTATAGGATCATCGCCACACGCTCTACGGCTAGGGGTGAAAATTATGCCAGTTCTGGAAAATATTCTCCAACACTAAACCCTCGCTTTGGGTAGAATTTTTTGAGAAACCAGTATCACTAAGATGCTATGCGTAATACGCATGACGTATAGCATATTATGTGCTAGCCTTGTAACAATGATCAAGAGCTACCGTGATAAGAGAACCGAAAATTTTACAAGGGGCAATATTGAACGTGCCTTTCAGGGTTGCAGCCAGCAGGCGGAAAAACGGTTAGAAATTTTGAATGCAGCAGAGTCAACCAAAGATTTAGCTGCTCTACCAAGCAATCGGTTTGAAGCGTTGAGCGGAGATCGAACCGGACAATTCGCTATACGCATAAATAAGCAATAGCGTATCTGTTTTGAATGGTCTGAAGATGGCCCGGAATACGTAGAAATAGTTGACTATCACAAAGGAGGGTTGGCAATGAGCAGAACACCTATTCATCCAGGAGAAATTCTCAAGGATGAGTTGAACGAAATTGGCATCAGCGCGGCTGAACTAGCTCGCCAGTTGCGTGTACCCGAAAACCGTATGTCGGAAGTGATTCGAGGTCGGCGCAACATCACAGCTGATACAGCTTTGCGACTTGGTCGTTGGTTCGGTACGTCCGCTGAATTTTGGATGAATCTTCAAAAGAACTATGAGTTGCGTAAAGCAGAGCAGGAACATTCTAAGGAGATCGAGGAAATTCAGCCGCGTAGGGTAGCCCGTCGTCTCCCAGAAAATAACCCGTGAATAGTATGATTACGGACGAGGTGCGATTCAACCTCAGCCTAAAGTCGAGATCCTCCAAAATATGGTGATGAGTACAAAATATGTTTCTGAAATGATAGGACTCAAGAGTAATGTGTGTAGTGTCGTAAAAAATTAATGTTTTCTCGTAGATTTTTGTACAGCGGGCAATTTGAATAGAATCGCAAATGGGAAAGTGATTAGGCAAAAGCGGTAATCCTACAAGAAAACCGTCTGAGTGATAATTATTCAACGAGTCCAAAGTATGGCATGAGAATTTCTATGCCTTCTTCAAATCGTGTCTTTATTTTCGCTGTTGCTAC
>CAZYSR010000150.1:0-2397 GCA_964649525.1 uncultured Gammaproteobacteria bacterium | reverse complement strand
CACTAATGGCAATCGTTTTTGTACTGGGGTTCTTTTTCGATTGGATCGAAATTACTCTGATTGTCTTACCAGTGTTTGCCCCGATTGTCGAGTTGCTTGATTTTGGCGGCCATGTTGACAAAATTGATCTCGTCTACTGGTTTGCAATTCTGGTTGCCGTTAACCTACAGACCAGCTTTCTGACGCCGCCATTCGGATTCGCGCTTTTTTATATGAAAGGGGTAGCTCCGCCTGAAGTCAAGATTCAGCAAATTTATCGGGGTATTATTCCTTTCGTTTTACTGCAGGTTGTTGGACTCACACTCGTGATTGTGTTTCCCGAGATCGCGTTGTGGTTGCCTAGCAAATTGCTAAACTAACTCTTCACCACAATTCAATCTAAAGTGGCTGAAACAGTCAAATCATCTGGAAAATCGGTTGGACTGTTTGCGACCTGCCTAGTCGATTTCATGAGACCTGAGGTTGGATTTGCTTCCGCAAAACTGATTGAAGATGCAGGTTTTGAGCTTGACGTTCCCCGTTCCCAAACCTGCTGCGGCCAACCACTCTATAACAATGGCGACTTTCAAGGCACAAGAAAAATCGCCCGTAAATTGATCGAAACATTTACAGAATACGACTATGTCGTTGCACCATCCGGGTCCTGTGCCGCCATGATCAAAATTCACATTCCCGAATTATTTTCTGAAGAAGCAGGCCATTTGTATGACAAAGCGAAGGCTATCGCTAGCAAGACCTATGAGCTGACTGAATTTTTAGTTGCGTTTGGAGGCTTAGATATTGCAGCTTCTTTTCAAGGCGCATGCACCTATCATGATTCGTGTTCAGGATTTCGAGAGTTGGGCATTCATACTTCACCGCGCGAACTTCTCGGAAAGGTTGAGGGTTTGACACTGACCGAATGCCAGGAATCAACTGCCTGCTGCGGGTTTGGAGGTACGTTTTGTGTGAAATATCCGGAGATCTCCACACAGATTGTTTCGGAAAAAGCCCAAAACATTCAAGAAACTGGAGCTCAAACTGTATTGGGTGGAGACCTCGGTTGCCTGATGAATATTGCCGGCATGCTCAGTCGGCAGGGCAGTGACATTCGCGTGTTACATGTTGCAGAGGTATTGGCGGGTTGTGGAGATAATTCGGCGATATGCAAGCCGAGGAATTGATTATTTAGGGCAGTTGTGGAAGTTGCATCACCAAAATTCAAGTCAAATGCCCGCGAGGCACTTTTGAATGAAACTCTGTAGGGAGCTTTAAAGAATTCACGTGGTGGTTTTGTCGACAAGCGTTTGGCAGCTGTTGAAGATTTCCCGCAATTTGACGAATTGCGAGACCGGGCTGTTGGTATCAAAAACCATGTTCTGACCAATCTCGATCACTATCTTGGGCAGTTTGCCGATCAGGTTGAGGCAGTCGGAGGTCAGGTTCACTTTGCTAGGACACCTGAGGACGGAGTTGAAACCATCGTCAACATTTGCAAACAGGCGGGTGCAAAGCGTGTTGCAAAAGGTAAGTCGATGATTGGTGAAGAGATGGCTCTCAACGATGCATTAGAGAGCCAGGGTATGGAGGTCATCGAAACTGATCTAGGGGAATATATCATCCAGCTAGCCAAGGAAAATCCTAGTCACATCATCGCACCCGCAATTCATAAAACGCGTGCTGAGATTACTGACCTTTTTCACGAACATCACGGGAAGTACGGATTGACGGAAAGGGTAGAAGAAGTAGAGACGATTGTCAATGAAGCGCGAACAGTACTAAGGGAGCACTTTGTCAGTGCCGATGTTGGCATAACTGGAGCAAACTTTTTGCTGGCGGATACTGGGGCATCGGTATTGGTGACGAATGAAGGTAATGGTGATTTGACCAGTACTTTGCCACGTGTGCATATTGTTACCGCCTCGATCGAAAAAGTAATTCCCTCGCACAAAGACCTCTCAGTATTTGTACGAATTCTAGCACGAAGTGCCACGGGACAGGAAATATCCTCATATACCAGCATTTACAGCGGTCCAGCACAGTCAGGGGATATGGATGGTCCAGCTGAATATCATGTTGTTTTACTTGACAACGGACGCTCACAAATGCTGCAGGGTGAGTTTTGGGAGATGTTGCGCTGCATTCGGTGCGGAGCTTGTATGAATCACTGCCCAGTTTACCAGTCTATCGGTGGGCATGCTTATGGTTGGGTCTATCCCGGGCCCATGGGTTCAGTTTGGACCCCATTGCTGGTTGGCTTGCAGAATGCAGCAAATCTACCCAACGCGTGTACGCTAAACGGGCGCTGCGAGGCTGTATGTCCGGTCAGAATTCCACTGCCGAAATTACTGCGAACGCTGAGAAATCATATATTCGAACGGGGCTTGGTAGACTGGCCGTCGCGAATCGGACTTGCGA
>CAZYSR010000149.1:0-4482 GCA_964649525.1 uncultured Gammaproteobacteria bacterium | reverse complement strand
ATCCTCCATGGAGATAGCTAGTGCGGCGATGAGCGAGCCGTTCAGTTTTGCCTGGGTATCAGATACTCATCTGTATCCTCGTGAACTGAACCAGCGTTTCATTGACAAAACTGTCCGCGCCTTTAGCGAAGTCCAGGCAATGGGAGACAAGTTTGACTTCATGGTTTTTGGAGGAGACTTGGCTCAGCTTGGACATCCAGTCGAAATTGAACTAGGTGCTGAATTGCTTCAGGAAGTAAAAATTCCGAAACACTTCATCCCTGGTGAGCACGACTGGTACCTTGACCTTGGCGAAAGCTGGAATAAACATTTCGGTGAAACACCGTGGACGTTTGACCACAAAGGTGTTCGAATCATCGGTGTTGATTCAGTCGGTCGTGCACCAGATTACTGGTCTGCACGCGGAATGTCAAATGAAGAACGCATGGCGCATATGTCCGGACTAGATGGATCACAGGCGGGTCCTTGGTCAGGACTGGGCAGTGAACAGCGTCAATGGCTTTCCAGCACGTTGTCCGATTGGCCAAAAGATGCACCGGTGATCATTTTCTCTCATACACCGTTCTATGAGTACTATCCGCCCTGGAATTTCTGGATTCGAGATTGGCGTCAAGTACAGGAAATCCTTGCACCGTGGCAGAACGTTACCAACATTCATGGGCACGTTCACCAGCCACTGTACAATGAGATCGGTGGAATGCGCAGTATTGGCATGCTGGCCACATCGTGGCCGTGGCCATATGCGCCAGAAGGTGTACCGGCACTCACAAAACCCATGTTGCGAGTAGACCCAGGTGATCACTTCGACGGTGTTGGTTGGAGTAGCCTGACCATGAACGCTGAAGCTCACATGGAAGTTGAATACATGATGTGGCGTGAGCAAGTGTTTGGCGTCGGAAGAGCGGATTCGGGTACTGGTGACAATGTCAATCAGAAATTGTCTCCAAGAATCTCGGATCGCGGCTGGACCGGCGATTAATTTACCATAGATAGGAGAGTAAACAATGCAAAGCTTTAAAAGCAAAGGGCTAATCGCCTTCGTAAGCGCGCTATTGTGTGTATCGCTCGCGTTTGTCTTTATGGTAAATCGTGCTTCTGCACATAAAGTGTCACACGACGCTGAGACGTTAAAAGCCTTCAACGATGCATTCATGGAGCAGGTCATCCTTGGAGATGAGTTGTTTCACGGCGCAACCATGGAAGGAATTAATATGTCAAATACCGGTATGGCTTGTGCAATGTGCCATCCATTCTCGTCAGATGTTCACCCACATGAGTATCCAAAGTTCCAGGAGCAGATGAGCGAATTCGCGACTTTGCGTGACATGATCAACTGGTGCATTGAGAAACCAAACGAAGGTGAATTAATTGACCCGGATGGTGAAGCGATGAAAGCGCTGGAAGCCTACATTTACTGGTCAAACCGTGGGTCCGTGTTGGATCCCGGCCGTCACTAGCGATAGTGAAAGCTGACCCCGACCAGTCTGAATCGACTGGGGGTCACGAAAGTGTTGGGGGTGCTGTAATGATACGAAGATCGCAAATCATTACTCACCCCCAAATTCTTAACCCGAATTTCGTGGAAAATTCCCAGCGTATCGCTAAATAATCATCGCGGAGTAACCGTCCCCTTGAAAAAGATCATTGCAATAGTTTCAGTTGCCGCCGCAATCGGCGCAGCCGCAATTGTCGGCTTATCGATGCAGACTGCAGGCGGCAAAACCGGCGAAGTTACATCAGGCCGGTCATTATTCGATTACCCTGCCACAACCGGAAATATCGATCCAGTGTTAAGTGAAGGAATACAAGTTACGCCGCGACTGCTTGAACACGGCGAATGGGTATTCCGAGGACTTTGCATCGGTTGCCACGGCGCCTCCGGTGATGGCAATGGTGCAGTTTGGGAATTGGGTGACTTATACGCCAAAGATCACAAACTACCCCGGAAACCACGCGACTTTACAGAAGCGGTCTATAAACTGCGGTCAACACCAAGCGGCTCGCTGCCAACTGATGTCGATCTGTTTAAGTCTGTTTCACGCGGCCTGGTTCATGAACAGGACATGCCCGCATTTAAATTTCTGCCCGAACGTGATCGCTGGGCAGTGGTTTACTACATCAAATCCTTTTCTGATCGCTGGGAAGAAGAGGCAGAATGGCAGGAAGATCCAATTGAGATCACTGACCCGCCTCCCCCAGATGAAGAATCTATCGTAGCGGGTAAAGAAGTCTACGCCCTGATGCAGTGTGAACAATGTCACGGCCCGGTCGGTAAGGGCGACGGTCCATCAGCACCGGGACTTGAAGATGATGCTGGCCTGCCTATCGTACCGCGGGACTTTACCGACGCAACTCAGTTTGTCGGTTCCAGCGATCCAAAGGGAATTTATCAAACGTTTACCACTGGCCTTGACGGCACGCCAATGCCCTCATTTGCCGATTTCCTTGATGAAACACAACGTTGGCAGTTGGTGTGGTATGTGATATCCCTGAGACCGGAATTTGACCTTGAGGCAACACGGACTCAAATGATGTCAGCTGCAACAGGCAAGCAAGTCGCCGAAGCGAGTATGGAGCAGTGAGAAATTACCTCTGGGCACTTGAATCTACAGCTAGCAATTTGGGTCGGGAGCGGTGTAATCATTGCCGGACTGTTGAGTTGGTTTTCAGTTACTTACTTTCCAGAAGATCGAACCATCCTGCGTATGGAACCTTATGCACAAATTAATTACGATGCTCTGCCAGACGATGCAAATCTTGCAAACCTGGAGCGAGGGCGTAGTTATTACGTTCAGTTGTGCGCGCAATGCCATGGCGAAAACGGAAGTGGAAACGGTGAGTTCAGCTACCGAATGGTTCCGAAGCCGGCTAATCTAATGAGTGCGAAAGTGGTCAACAAATCTGATGAGGAATTAAGCGCATTGATTCGGGATGGAATTGAAGGTTCTGCGATGACGCCATGGGGCAATATACTCAGCCCGGTTCAGCGACAGCAGATTGTTGGATATCTTCGCTACCTAAATATGCAACGCGTCTACCTGGCAAATGGATAGTTTAGCGGCACTAATGGCAGCACCTGTAGTCAACGATGTAGCCATCGATACCGATTCGGTATTGATTTTGAAGTTCATAATCATGTCCGTTACTCATTTGCTGATTGGGACTGTTCAAGGCGTTATTCAGACGCTGCCTGAGTTCGCGTTATGGATTCGAGCCACCGGCCCCGCAGGTCACATGATCGACCCTCTGGCACATGCGCACATCAACCTCGTGGGCGGGGTAACGATGGCGATTATGGGGCTCTTTTACTACGTTCTGCCAAAAATCGTGAAGCGACCAATATACAGCCCAGTTTTATCCAACACCTCATTTTGGTTTTCTACTATCGGAGTACTTGGATTTTTCAGCTCTTTAGTCTTCCTGGGCATAGTCGAAGGCAACATGGTACTGAGCGGGATGACATACCTGCAAGCCCTGGATGCCGTCGGCCCAATTCATCACATCCTAATTATTTCAACAGCAATCCTGATGGGTTTTGGCTACTGGATTTTTATTGTTAACATATTTATGACCGTCTTTAAACGGCGCGGAGGTCAACCAAATGCACCGGTTGCTTAACTTTCTATACAACGGCTTCCTTGTTGGCGTGGGACTCGGAACTGTATTTCAGCTCTGCATTCTGCCACTGATTGGCATGCGCAGCCACGAAGAATGGACCGGCTTGCTGGTCTGGGGGTTCGTCATTTCAATCGGTACGGGCGTCATATCGGCACTGACTTTCTGGTACATGAACTCCGTAATGGTCAAGCAAGGAAAGTAGGGAAAACAAGAGACAATTACTATGGCTACGAACATACTCACCCGAAACGACTACGCGGAAGGCACTGCAGCAAAGCACTTCTTCTTTTCGTCGATTGTGATGCTGAACATCGGGGTTTTCCTCGCACTTCTAACCTCCATGCGATTGGCTTGGCCGGATGTATTCCCTAACGATATTCCATGGCTCCACTTTGGAAGAATCCGCCCGGTTCACGTACACTTTGTGATTTTCGGCTGGATTTCCATGGCCTTCGCGGGTGCAATGTGTTACATGGCACCAGCTTTGTGCAAAACCAAGCTGTGGAGTGAAAAGCTGGGAGTCTGGAACTGCTGGGCCTGGAACATCGGCATGGTGTTTGTATTCTTCACACTGATTAACGGTATGACCTCTGGTCGTGAATATCAGGACCTGATCTGGCCGTTGGATATTTTCGTACTAGTGTTTGTCTTTGCACCACTCGCAGTTAACATCTGGCTCACCATGCTGTATCGGCAGACTCAAGGTCTTTACGTCACGATGTGGTTTTTCGGTGCAGCACTGCTGTTCATCATTTTGAGCTATTTCATCGGCGCAGTTCCGGACCTGTTTCCGGTCACCGGTCTGGCAGAAGCGTATATGACCTGGTGGCATGCACACAACATTCTTGGATTGTGGATTACCCC
>CAZYSR010000148.1:0-11080 GCA_964649525.1 uncultured Gammaproteobacteria bacterium | reverse complement strand
ATCGCGGTAAACTGATAGAGTCGACGGTAAACACGGTGTACAGGTCAACTTGGCCAGACAGGCCAGATTGCTGATATTGTTTGATGAATGCAGGACCGTGCTTGCCAGGATAGAACACAAATACACCATCTGGATTTGCAGCCTTCACCTTAGATAGTTCGGCGGCCCAGTCAATTTGATCCGGCCACTTGGTCATGTCTTCACCGACAATATCGCCTGTGAATGTTCGTTTTACGCCAGCCACCATATTCTTGCCAGCTGCGTAAAGCGGGGCGATAACATATAGTGAATCGACACCGCGCTGATTAAGGACTTCGCCCATTGCCATGGGAGTCTGGTCGTTCTGCCAGGAGATACTGAAGAAATTTTCGTGACAGCCTTTACCGGCCAGCTGTGAAGGACCTGCATTTGCGCTGATCAGAATTTTCCCGGCATCAAGCACTGTGGTTGCGGATGCTAGTAGTACGTGCGACCAGATATAGCCGAATACGATGTCAACTTTATCTTGAGTGACCAGACGTTCTGTTGCCTGCTTGCCTTTTTGAGGATTAAACTCATCGTCGCCATAAACGACTTCAACATCCACTGATCCCATTTTGTGGCCAATGTGTTCCAGTGCCAGTTCTACGGCATCTCTCATGTCATTACCGATGACTGCTGCTGGAGTGGTCAGTGTCGTTACAAATCCGAGCTTGACTGTAGCAGAAAAGGCATTCGGTGCAACCAGCATCAAACACATTGCAATGACTAGGGTGATTTTAGATTTCATTTTTCAGATTCCAGTTAATTTCGTTGATTTATATAAATTTCCAGATTGCTTTACCCCACTAGGGTGCAGTAAGTTATTGTACTCAATCGTATCCTAACTTGAGAGTTATGGAAGTTTTGTAAATTCAGAGTTGAATTCATGCAAACTCAGATTTGATCGAATTTACGCGGGACTTTAGCGTTGGAGATGCTCCCTGGTTCTTTGGTATCAATTCATGATTCTGGATGAACTATGTGAATTTATGCACTTCCATTCACCTAAACGTAGTCGTCAGGACGATTTCGAAAGTGAAACTTGCAAAGAGAGACCATTTACATGTCGTTCGAGAAAGTCTCGTCGGTGGAACTTAGTCCACTCAAAGTTGAATCGTGCATCTGCCGTAATGATTACTGTCAATTAATGTTGATCCATTGAATCAGTTCAAAAGTTGTTCGAGGGCCCATTGAACATGCTCTCGTACTAGATCTGACTCATGGTTTTGGCGTGCCTTGAGTGCTCGAATTGATGTTTCGGAAGGTCTTGAATTTCCCAGTGCGACTGCAATGTTTCTTAGCCATCTATCATAACCCAGTCGGCGAATTGCTGAATTTTGGGTTTTTTCGAGAAACTCCTCTTTTGACCACATGAACAATTCGCTCAGTTGGCGTGAATCCAAACCATGCCTGACTCGAAATCCTGGTTCATCAGAATCTGAAGCAAATCGATTCCAGGGGCAGACTACCTGGCAGTCGTCACATCCAAAAATTCGATTCCCGATTGCACTTCGATACTGGATTGGAATGGAACCTTTGAATTCAATCGTCAGATAGGAAATGCATTTTCGCGCATCCACGACATAAGGTTCTACGATGGCTTGAGTGGGACAGATATTGATACAGGCAGTGCAATGACCACAGTGATCGTTCTCCGGTTGGTCCACAGGTAACGGTAGATCAGTGTAAAGCTCACCCAAAAAAAACCAGGAGCCCGCTTTCCGATTCAAAAGGTTGGAGTGTTTACCGATCCAGCCTAGTCCAGCTTTCTGAGCAATGGGTTTTTCCATCACGGGTGCGCTGTCAGCAAATGCACGGTAGCCGAATTCTCCTACTTCATCTTGAATTCGACAAGCAAGTTTCTGTAGCCTTTTTCGAATCAGTTTGTGGTAGTCGGTGCCGGTCGCATATCGAGATATAAATCCCAGCGTTGGATCATCCAACGTCTCGTTGATGTCTTTTGCTTCAGCAGGCCAATAGTCCATACGGGCAGAAATGATGCGAACCGTGCCCGGAATCAGTAATTCTGCACGAGTTCGCTTCTTCCCATGTTTACTCATGTAGTCAAGTTCACCATGTAGTCCTTTGTCAAGCCATTGATTTAGATAGTTTTCGGCTTGTGTGAGATCCGTATCGGCGATACCAATCTGTTGAAATCCGAGTTCTCTACCCCAGAGCTTAATGGAATTTGCAAGTTTTCCCAGGTTGATTTCAGTAAATTGCATGGTACGCTAATCTGACTTTGTAAAGCCCATTCTTGCTGAAAGTCAATTCGCTGGTGAACCAATTGAATTATCGCCACCGGGGTTCGCCATTCCTAACTCACTAATGATTTCGTCTTCGTGTTTAGGCAGAGCAGATGGACGCAGTCGGATAGATAATTTCTGTCCGCCTGACGCACGGGATACGCAAACATATAAGTTATTAATTGCTCTGGCAATTTGAGTTGTGTTTTTAGAACGGTATGTTTTTGAGTTAATTTCAAAGATGATTACAACTGAACCAATTGAAAAGGGGGCAGTGTATAACTATATTATCAAGTGACGTACCAAGAATGATAAAGGCTGGTACACAACTAACAGGCAGTCAATTGAAACAGGAGATTCAAGATGAAATTCAATAAACCTGCGGTTGCAGTTTTTGTAGCCACGATGACAGTTTTGCTGTCGGTATCCATCGCAAAAGCAGATTCGGTGAAAATTGGTTTTCTAGGCGGTTTTACTGGCCCGATTGAATCACTTACACCTCCAATTCAGAAAGGAGCTGACTTGGCGATTTCAGAAGTGAATGCAGCTGGTGGTGTTAATGGTTCGTCCATCGAGATAGTTGCTGGTGACACGACCTGTGTGGATTCAACCGAAGCCGCTAACGCAGCGGACCGACTGGTAAATTCCGAAGGTGTAGCCGCAATTGTGGGCGCTTTGTGCTCGGGAGCGACGATTTCAGCTGCGAATAATGCTGCCATTCCGGCAGGGGTCGTAATGGTATCACCTGCGTCGACGAGTCCCGCAGTTTCAGGCATGGACGACAATGACCTCGTTTTTCGAACAGTCCCCTCTGATTCGTATCAGGGAGAATCAATGGCAAAACTGTTGCTGGCTAAGGGCATCAACACCATTGCTGTTACTTACATCAATAACGACTACGGAAAGGGATTTGCCGAAGCCTTAGAAAGTGCTTACTCTGCGATGGGCGGTACAGTTGCGGCAAATGAAGCGCATGAAGATGGTAAAGCAGACTATCGCGCTGAAATTGGATCATTGGCATCTAGTGGTGCGGAGCACTTGGTTGTTCTTGCCTATGCCGATGGATCGGGTCAGACCATCGTTCGACAGGCCATTGAAGGCGGAGATTTTTCAAATTTCATTGGCGGTGACGGCATGGTTGCACAGTCCTTTATCGATGGAGTTGGCGCGGAAGCGCTTGAAGGTACGATCATCACGAGTGCTGGTGCACCAGCAGGTACGGGCCTTGATCGATTTACCGCCATTCGAGAAGGTGCTGGTGTAGAAGATAGTGTGTTTATGGCTCAATCCTATGACGCTGCCTTTTTGCTGGCGCTTGCTATGCAGCAGAAAGGTTCAAACGACCGCGAAGGGATGTCAGCCGCATTACGGGCAGTTGCCAGCCCTCCCGGTGAAGTCATTTATCCAGGTGATTGGGCGAAAGCGGTAGAAGTTTTGTCCGGTGGAGGCGAGGTTAACTTCGAAGGTGCGACAGGCAGCCATGATTTCAATGAGAATGGTGACGTATCAGGCATCATTAATGAAAATGTGGTCCAAGGTGGAAAAATTATGTTGGTTGGAGAGATCATGTAACTCCAACTTCACAATTGGTGGTCGTGGCTTACTTACAAGTGCAGGTTAGTCCCGATACGAGAGTTGCGAGCACCTGACACTTTGCATTATCTGAAAGATGCCTGGAAATCTAGATTCAGGCATCTTTTTTGCGAACTAGATACAGAATTTCCCTAAAACTTACACTTCTACTTTGATAATCGAGTTTCTATCGGCAGGCTACAAGCGCTGGATTTGATCAGGATAGTCGAACGTCGGAGGAAGAAAAAGAGGTTGTAGGCATAAAACCGAGAGAAATTGCAAATGTGCTACACCAGCAACACCTTCCGCCCAATAAAGGTACAAATTCAGATAAGTCATGAAACTAAATTACGAGTTTGGTTGACGAGTCAGGTCCTATCTTTCTAATTCAGGAAAGATGCTCTACAAGTGACAAGAACTGACAATCGATGCAGCGTTACAACCAGTTGAACAAGATTGCAATACAACTGCTGATTTGATTTTTACTAAAGTAGCAACAAGTGGCTATAATAGTTTCTATGAAATCTGTTGGAATTAAATTATTAAATAATCGAATAAGTGAGTACGTACGGCTAGCTGCAGCTGGGGAAACGATACTCATTACGGATCGAGACAGGGTTGTCGCGGAACTTGGCCCCCTTAGAGAAAGACGGAGTCCTATTTTGGAGGATGCTTTTCTGGCTGATGCTGTTCGAAACGGCCTGCTGTCGCCACCGACAATAGTTGACAAAAGTCCGCCACCAACTCCACCTCCACTCTATCCTTTAGAAAAGATATTAGAGCAGTTAGACGAAGATAGAAGTGACCGGTGATATATCTAGATACTTCTGCTGCTCTGGCTTTCTTATTATCTGAAGACCGCAGACCTCCTGAAACGATTTGGGAAAATTCATTAGTTTCAAGTCGACTTATTGAGTACGAAATCTGGACAAGCTTGCACAGGCAGAGGCTTTCCGAGCTGCTCAGCGAATCAACACATGCACTACTTGGACGGATTGCATTGCTTGAACTTTCTACCGCAGTGCTTAGTCGTGCGTTAGAAGAATTTCCAAAGCCGGTACGAACGCTTGATGCACTGCACCTCGCATCATGCACTTACTTGCTAGACCACGGAAGGCGAGTATCACTCGCCAGTTACGACCAGAAAATGTGTGCTGTCGCAACTGAATTGAAAATTCCGTTATTTGAGTTGTGAATCTGCCTACGGAGATATCTGGATATGGCGATGGGTCAGTTGATTCTACCAATTCTTTCCGGAATCAGCCCGTTTGGCACAAAGCGAAGTGCCAAGGTAATGGTCAAACCAATGAAGAAAACACGTGCCTGAAGTGCGCGGGCCATTAAATCATCAGGCGCTTGCCAGTCAAACCACAAACTTCCATACAGACGGACATTTTCAAACAAAAACAGCATGATGGGTTCTCCCATTAGCCATATGATGTAGACTGCGACCGCGCCAAATATTGCTCCCAGGTTATTAGCAGCACCTCCAACTAACACCATCACCCAGACCAGGAAGGTATGTTTGAGTGGCGTAAAGCCAGATGGGTCGAAAATTCTTGAAAAACTGACTAGCACTGCACCGCCAAATCCAATTAACCCTGACCCCAGCACAAACATTTGCAGGCGACGTAAGTTAATGTCCTTGCCCATCGCGGCAGCGGCAATTTCGTCATCCCGAATAGCGCGCATCATGCGTCCCCACGGCGCACGGTATGCTCGTTGAAGCAGGACGAACAGGACTGCCACCAGAATAGCGGTCAGTGCCAGGTAAGCTGCTCTTGCAGCAACAAAGCCAATATCATTCGGTGTCGGTACTGGCCAAGGCAGAGGAGAAACCGTTAGTGTACCACGCGTCAGCCAGTCGGCATTTTTCAGAATCGCTTTGATGATTTCTGCAATTCCAAGTGTCGCAATGGCCAGGTAGTCCGCACGCAAACCCAGACAAGCTTTACCAATCCAGTAGGCCACGAAAGCAGCAGCCAATCCGCCTGCGACCCAACCAAACATAACTGGCAATCCTAAACCACCAATAAATCCAGATTCGCGTTCAATCAGCCTGGCAACTGGAACAAGTTGATTATTAAAAACAAAAAACGCAATGACCAGGGATATCAGGATAAGAATGACTTTCAGTTTGCCTCGAATACCAATGCGGTGTCTCTGCGTGACACCGCTGACAGCGGCTACAACCACCCACGTGTCAAGCAACAACTCGCCGAGTGCCGCTGCGCCTTCAGAACCCCAAAAATCGTGGTTGACTGGAAATGCAATCAGCATGGTTATGTACCCGCCAATCGCAACAAATCCCATTCCACCTGCATTGAATAGCCCGGCATATCCCCATTGGATCGTGAGTCCAAGCGCAAGAATCGCATAGCAGGCAGCTTCTGCCAGCATTCTCAGTGCATAGGCATCACCAAATCTAAAAACGATCAGCACGATCGCCACACCAACTGAAGCAAAGAGCAGATATTCCCTTTGGTAGCGACGAAAGTTCATATGACCTGGCCTCGAAAGATTCCAGTTGGTCGCCAAATCAGCACTGCGATCAAAATCACGAAAGGCACGATAATCTTGTACTCAGTGGGCACAAAATTGAGACGACTTGGAATTTCAATCCATTCTGGAAAGTACTCTGCAAATGGTCGCAATAGCACTGACCAGTTGAAAACTGCAAGAGTTTCGGAAAATCCAACCAAGAGACCGCCAGCAATCGCACCATAAGGCCGTCCAATTCCACCAACGATCGCTGCTGCAAAGATAGGTAGCAGAATATTGAAACTGAGGTCTGGCTTTAACACGACATCGAGCGCCAGCAATGTTCCGGCAATCGCAGCCAAACCGCCAGCAATGACCCATGTTGCCTGCACCACTTTATCCGTATTGATTCCGGAGACCAGCGCCAGTTCCGAGTTATCCGACATAGCTCGCATCGCTTTACCCAAACGTGTGCGAGTTAAAAATTGATGCAGACTGACAATACAAATGACAGTGGTAACTAAAAGTAGAACCTGAGGTTCAGAGATGATCAGGTCTCGGGTTGCTGTCTCAAACGGCACATCGATACGGAATACGTCCTTGTTCTGTTCTGTAAAGAAAGTACGCGGTGAGGTTCCAGCGAAAAGACGAATCACGCCATGAAGCATTAATGTAACCCCAATTGATGCAACCAGTAGCATGACCGGTCTGACATTACGCCTTCTTAAAGGGCGGTAAAACATGACATCGATACTTACAGCAAAGGCTGCGAGAAACAGTATCGACAAGGGTAAAACGACAAAGCCAGTTGGAAGTCCAATTGCTGGTCCGAGGCTCGGCAATAGTGCAGCGAAGATAAATGACAGGTATGCACCCGAGGTCATCAGGTCTGCGTGGGAAAAATTGGCGAATCTAAGTATGCCGAATACCAGCGTTACACCGATTGCTCCAAGTGCGTAAATGGACCCGATGATTGAGCCAGAAATCAGAACCTTATTGATGAAGAAAATAAATTCGTTCACTGACTTCTAACCACCAAGAAAACTTTTCGCGACCTCTGGGTCGTTCAGTAGATTTTGGCCGCTGTCAGTGAACAGGTTTTTTCCAGAAGCCAGTACAAAACCAATGTCTGCAATTTCCAGTGCGCGTTTGGCGTTTTGTTCAACAATCAGAACACCGACACCTGACCTGGCAATAGCCAAAATCCGGTCGACTATTTCGCTTACGAAAGCGGGGGATAGACCGACTGTCGGTTCGTCCAGCAGCAAAAGGCGGGGACTGACCATTAAGGCGCGTGCAATTGCCACCATTTGACGTTGACCGCCAGACAGCTGGCCGGCGACATCATCAGCTTTTTGGGCAAGCGGTGGAAAAAGCTCAAACATGTTATCGATTACTGATGAAAATTTGTCTTTCCTGATGAAAGCGCCCATTTCCAGATTCTCTCGAACTGTTAGTGAGGGAAAAACATTTCTCTCCTGCGGTACGTAGCCGATACCGAGTCTCACGCGTCGGTCGGGTGGTACGTTGGTTATGTCTTTCCCTTCCAGCTGCACGCTACCCTTGCTGAGTTTAATCAAACCAAAAATACTCTTTAGTGCAGTGGTTTTTCCAGCACCGTTGGGGCCGACAATTACGCCGATATCCCCGCTGTCGATCGCGAAATTGACTCCCCTCAGAACGGGTTCACCACCGTACCCGGCTACCAGATTTTTTGCATTGACAAGCAACGAAACGTGTATCCGTTATTCAGAGTTAGACCGTCTGCCAAAATAGGCATCAACAACCTCTGGATTGTTCAAGACCTCTTCAGCTGTTCCTTCAACCGCAACCTGGCCTTCGACCAGTACGGTGACTTTGTGACAAAGCTTGGAAATAAACTGCATGTTGTGTTCAATAATGAAGAATGTCTTGCCCATCTCTTCATTGAGTCGAATGATGTTGTCCGCCAATCTATTTAGCAGTGTGTGATTGACTCCAGCTCCCAACTCGTCCAGTAGCACGATTTTCGCATCCACCATGAGAGTTCGACCCAGTTCCAGTAATTTCTTTTGGCCTCCAGACAAATTTCCAGCCAACTCATTTCTGACGTGAGACATCCCCAGGAAGTCCAGTATCTCCAAGGCTTTTATCCTGTTCTTGTTTTCGTCAGCTCGGAATGCCCCCAGGCGGAATAGAGCATTGAGCAGTCTTTCCCCTGTTTGTAAAGGGGGAACCATCAACAAATTCTCAATGGTTGACATATTTGAGAACTCGCGCGGAATTTGAAATGTTCTAAGCAGACCCAGTCTGCACACCTGATAAGCGGGAAGTCCTGTAACATCAACATCATTGAGTCGAACACTGCCTCTGTCGGGCGGATAAACGCCAGCAACAATGTTGAACAGCGTTGATTTTCCGGCACCATTCGGCCCAATGAGACCTGAAATTACACCAGTTTCAAGTTCTATATTGCAATCCCTAACTACGGTAAACCCGTCAAAACTCTTGGTTACATTTTGAATCTTGAGGATTGCGGACATGATGATCAGGGTGAGAAAATCGGTGGACAAAAAAGTTTGCGGGGCCAGTCAGGTGAGATCAGCAGTTTGCATATAATTTTCGGCAACCATTGCCAGTTGCGGCGAACGCCAATCATACCCCTCCAATCCAATTGGGTTTCATGGATAATCAATCAGAACAAAAGCCTTTTTTTAGCAGTCCGATCGAACCCATTGAATTAAAACGGAATTCTGTTATTCAGTTCGACTATCATAAAAACGTCAGTTGCTTCGATGCATGCTGTCACAATATCGATATTGTAGCGACTCCCTATAATTTCGTTCGCCTAAAACAACGCTTTGGCTTGCTGTCGCACGAATCTGTTGGAACTTACACCACCCCATATCCGATTGATCAACAAGATAAGCCAGGACTTTTACTGAACACCAAATTCGATACAACCGAGTGCGTCTTTCTCTCTTGCATCAGGTTTCATAGGTATGGTCATCTGCCGTACAGAACCTGTATGAGCAACTGCATTGAGAAAATGCGAGAGCGAATACAGACCACTAAGGAGCAGACATCATTAGAACTCAATTAACAGATTTATCACATTTAGAATCCCAGTCGATTCGAATTGCAATAGTTTCGGACACTCACAGTTATATTGACCCTAGAATTCTGAATCTCGTTTCGACTTGCCACGCAGCGATTCATGCCGGTGATATAGGTTCAAGCGACGTGCTCGAATCTCTGAAACTACAATCCAACATGTTGTTTGCAGTCGCCGGTAATAATGATGATGAGTTCAAGTGGCAGCCATCTGAAATGGAGGTCGTAAACTCCCTTTCGGACAGACAGACCATCGTACTGCCTGGTGGAAAAATTTCAGTTGAACACGGACATACTGTGTGCGATACTCGCCGTTATCACGAAGTATTGAGAAAGCGATATCCAGACAGTCGCGCGGTGGTTTTCGGGCATACACATGTGAGAGTGGTCGACCAAAGTGAGACCCCTTGGGTGTTGAATCCGGGAGCCGCAGGGCGCAACAGGACTCGCGGTGGCCCCTCATGCTTGATTCTGGAAGCTGAACGGCAAAACTGGTCGGTGACCGAACATTACTTTCAAACTGGCTGATTCAATTAGCCAGTCTATAGTTCAGATTGATTTTCGTCGAGTGTTCTTTGACGCAATGATTGATTAGGCGCGGCTTCCCTGTACGCAAGCCAGATACGCATGCATGATTTGGGATGGATCATTCATCAATCGTTGCTTCCATACCCCCAGTCTCACGCCGGTTTGCACCAGCCCTCTCAGTATGCCGACGTGCTGAGTCAGCCCGATGGCCAATGCGCCAATCAGTACATCATCTCTAAACTCAAGTCGCAGATATCGATTGTATGCCTGGTCTTCTGAAGCTACCCGTTCGCCACCATCAACACCGTCCCAAAGTCCGAATGAACTGGTGATCAGACCAAGGGTGTTTAGCACATTCATCGATAAACTGCCGCCATAAGGCACAGCCTCTCCAGCCATTTGACTGCCTGCAATTCGGCCATGTTCACTGGCAGTCGGTTGAATCGCGTGAACTTGTTGTTCGCCGGTACTCAGGTCAGGGCCCTGTGCAACATCACCTGCTGCATAGATGCCTTCAATGTTGGTTTGCAGGTGATTATCAACCAGAATGCCGTGATCGGTATTGATTCCACTACCCGCAAGAAAGTCGATATTTGAGCGTACACCTGCGGCACACACAATATGGTCCGCAGCGATGCTGCTACCATCGCCAAGAGTAATCTCTAGTACCCCATCTTTTTCTTCAACCGCTTTCGCTTCGGCACCTGTTCTAACTCTAACTCCTTTGGCCTCACACCAGGTCTTGATCATGCGTCCACCGGGATCATCCATCATGCGTGCCAGCATGCGGTCAGCTAACTCAATGACTGTCAGGTCAAGTTTCATTTCTACCAGTGCCTGCAATACGATGCAGCCAATGAATCCAGCCCCTAGCAATATCACGCGATCACCGGCTTTGACTTCATGAAGCAGTTTGTGCGCGTCAGACAAGGTCCAGCAATTGTGCACGCGTGGCGAATCCATCCCGCTGATTGGCGGGCGGATGGCACTTGCGCCGGTTGCAAGCAGCAGCCGATCGTAGGTGACACTTTCTCCATTGTTGAGAGAAACGGATTTGTCTGCCGATGCGACTCCAGTGACAGACTCGTTGCGAATGTCAATTTCCAGGTCGGAAAAGTGGTTTTCTGCATGGCGAAGAT
>CAZYSR010000147.1:0-3584 GCA_964649525.1 uncultured Gammaproteobacteria bacterium | reverse complement strand
GGTTCAACCACAGCCAAGGTGGAACTTATTGCAACCGCGGCATCAAATGCGTTGCCACCCTTTTGTAGCATGGAAATCCCTGCTTCAGTTGCAAGCGACTGAGCAGTCGCTATTCCTGCACCAGCGAATGCCTTTGAAGTGCCAATCATCAAGATGACAGCAAATGACAAAATTTTCAGGTTCCAGGAATTCACTTCATTCTTACTTTGAATTTAACCAGTTTCAGTTAGACAACGTCTGAGTGTATCAATCTCGAATCAATCTGCCAATTTGTGTGACTACGTACATAGTAAGCCTACAATTCATTCTCAATATCAACGGCTAGGTTATATATCCTGACACAATTTGATTTCCATGTTCATCACTTCAATTTCATGAATCGACACCTCCAGATAATGCAGGCCAAAACCAAATCAATATCTGACTTTGCACTCGTATAATCGAAATTCCAAATTTCATGCTAATCTAGATTCAATCATGTCTATCTCAAAAAAAGCTAGTATCCAGAACGTGACTGTAGATGGATACAACATCGTTACTTACAGTTATGGAGAAGGAGACGAAATACTCCTTCTCTTGAATGGTGGTCCAGGACTCCCTTGTGATTATCTGAGAGACCCGCACATCCCTTTGATCGATGAAGGATACAGAATTGTTGCGTTTGATCAACTGGGATGTGGTAATTCAGATCGACCAGACGATCCATCTTTGTGGGATATCGGACGATATGTCGAAGAAGTGGAAACTGTCAGAACAGCTCTAGAGCTAGAGCGATTTCACCTTTTGGGCCAATCCTGGGGTGGATGGCTCAGTATCGAATACTCACTGAAGTATCCAGATGACGTTCATTCTCTCATCTTGGCCAATACCTGCGGAGATTTACAGCACTTGACAATCGAGCTAAATCGAATGCGTAATGCTTTGGGAAGTGAGACCGTCGCCATGTTGCAGCATCACGAATCACTCGGTCAGTTTGATCATCCTGAATACATGGCTGCAATCACCATCTTGAACTACCGCCATGTCTGTCGAATAAAGTCTGAATGGCCAGCTTCCCTGATGGCTTCACTTAACGACTGGAACATGGGGCCTTACGGTACCATGCAAGGCCCTAATGAATTTCTGTACATTGGCAATCTGAAAGACTGGAACAGAATCCCTGACATGCATCAATTGGAAATGCCAACATTCATTGTGACAGGCACTCACGATGAAATCGGTCCAGCTTGTGCAATTCGAATGGATAACGTGTTGCCGAATTCTGAAGTAGTGGTGCTACCAAACAGTTCTCACGTTCCGTTTTATGAAGAACCTGAAGACTACTTTACCGCACTGCGCGATTTTCTCGCTCGAAACAAAATAACTTCCTAATCAGTTTTTACTGAAGTCTGCCCGATGCCAACAAAATGTAAAGCCGCTTTGAGCATCAATTTTGAAGAACCTTTGCTTATTGAGGAAATTTGGGTTGATGATCCTAGACGGGATGAGGTCAAGATCAAAATTTCAGCCTGCGGTGTTTGCCATAGCGATATTCTATATATGGACGGTGCATGGGGTGGCAATCTACCTAGCGTGTTCGGGCATGAAGGGGCCGGTGTGGTAGCTACCTGCGGACCGGGAGTCGAGCATATCAAACCTGGAGATCGAGTCGCTGTTTCGCTACTCAGATCTTGCGGTCAGTGCTACTACTGCCAACGGCAGCTGTCGAGTCAGTGCGAATATACTTTTGCCACCGACGAACCATACCGGTTAAAGATGTTGGATGGTACATCAGTCAATCGAGGGCTCCATACTGGATGCTTCGCAGAGTATGCAGTTGTTCATAAATCACAAGTAGTGAAACTGCCCGACGAAATGAACTTGAATAGTGCTTCCTTGCTCACCTGTGGCGTTATTACAGGTTTTGGTTCAGTTGTCAACACCGCTTCCATCAAAGCTGGTGAACACGTAGTCGTTATCGGCACCGGAGGCGTCGGGGCCCACTGTATTCAGGGTGCTCGAGTCAGTCATGCAGCCACGATAACTGCAATCGATGTGAGCGACGAGAAACTGGAGTTTGCAAAGCTTCTAGGTGCCACGCGAATTGTCAATTCAACACGCGAAGGTGTACGAGAGGTGGTTTTAGAAGTGACACAAAATCGCGGCGCAGATGCTGTATTTGTCGCAACTGGTCATCCGGCTGCCTTAGACGATGTTTTTAAGTTGATTCGTCCAGGAGGTAAGCTGGTTCTGGTCGGAATGCCTTCCAACGGTGTCTATTTTTCCTTTGAAACTGTCGAGTTTATCGACGCCAACCAAGTCATCCTGGGCAGCAAAATGGGCGGTTCCAATTTGAAGGATGACATTGCGAACCTGATTGAATTGTATGAAGCGGGAAAACTTGAACTTGACGCTCTGATTTCGTCTACTTATCCATTGGAAAACATTAACGAAGCAATCGAAGCAACGCGCACCGGAGTCGGCCTGCGCAATATTGTCGTCATGTAAATTGCAGAATCAAGCATTCAGATGGGACTCCTCACGTACCGCATCTGCCACGTTGTTCGCAATCTCTTCAATATTTTTATCCCAATCACCCTCAACTAACACTCGGATTATTGGTTCGGTTCCAGACGCCCGTAATAAGACTCGTCCATAATTATTAAGCTCCGACTCGGCTTCTTCCAATGCTCGGCCGACCTGAGGCCAGTGTCCCAAGTCAAACTGAGACAACGGAGCAGTCCGATTCTGCAAGCGTACATTGACGGTGACTTGCGGTACAAGTTGAATGCCCTCAACAAGCTGAATTAAAGAGCGTCCTGTATTTTTAATCTCACTCAGAACTTCCAACACTGCAGCGATGCCATCTCCTGGCGCACCTGTTTCACCGTTCAGAATATGCCCACTTTCTTCTCCGCCCAAATTCCAACCCAGTTGCATCAAACGATCAGATATATAACGATCACCCACTTCTGTTCGTTCAAAAGGTATACCGTGGTCTGACAGCGCTCGTTCTAGTCCAATATTGCTCATCAGCGTTCCAACAACCCCACCAGTCAGGCGCTTATCCCGTTTACGAGCCATCGCAATCACAAACAACAACTGATCACCATTAAGCAGATTACCTTGCTTGTCAACCATTACAACTCGGTCACCATCACCATCGAGTGCAATTCCAACATCTGCAGCATGGTAAATTGTTTGCTGCTGAATGAATTCAGGATTTGTTGAACCGCACTGATGATTGATGTTGTATCCGTCTGGATTGACCCCGACTGAAATTACATCGGCTCCTAGTGCTGTCAATACTGTAGGCGCAATTCGATAACTTGCTCCGTTTGCACAATCGACGACGATTCGCAGGTCGTGCAGTAAAGTTTCAGCAGTTGAACATAAGTAAGACGAATACTGCTCTACAGCATCCTCAATACGAGAATATTTCCCAAGTCTGACTGTATTGCTAATGGCAAGTGGCTGCTGCATCATCCTTTCAATTGAACATTGAAACTCATCAGAAGCCTTGCTTCCATCAGAATTGATCAGTTTCACACCGTTATCGTAAGCGGGATTATGAGAAGCGCTGATGACAACACCAGCTATAGCAT
>CAZYSR010000146.1:0-3798 GCA_964649525.1 uncultured Gammaproteobacteria bacterium | reverse complement strand
ACGAAAAACCGCGCAGTGCCGCTGCATGATTCTCTGCATCTCAAGTCGAATTTCTGCCGTGCGTATTGATCCTTCGCTGTAGCGCATGCGATCAAATCGATCGACTGCAGGTGATTCAATATTTCTTGGAAGAGACCGGCGCCGTTCATCTTTTTTCAGTAAATCTTTAGCGCGTAGAGCGGCAGCACGACCAAAAACAACCAAGTCAAGAAGTGAATTTGATCCAAGTCGATTGGCCCCATGAACAGAGACACAACCTGTTTCACCGATTGCCATCAGACCAGGAATCACATAATCGTAGTCACCACTTTTTTTGTTTACAACTTCAGCTTTGAAGTTTGTCGGAATACCGCCCATGTTGTAGTGTACAGTCGGAATTACGGGAATTGGTTCCCGAGTAGCATCGACACCGGCAAAGATTTTGGAGGTTTCTGTAATTCCAGGAAGCCGTTCTTTGATCACATCTGGTCCCAGATGTTCAAGATGCAAATGAATGTGATCAGCTTCCGAACCGACACCACGTCCGGCATTTATTTCCATCGTCATCGAGCGACTTACAACGTCCCTTGATGCCAGATCTTTGGCATTAGGAGCATAGCGTTCCATAAATCGTTCGCCATCCGAGTTTGTCAGATAGCCACCTTCCCCTCTCGCACCTTCAGTAATCAGACAACCGGATCCATAAATTCCGGTTGGATGAAACTGAACAAATTCCATATCCTGCAAAGGCAGTCCGGCACGTAGAATCATCGCATTCCCATCACCGGTACAAGTATGTGCCGATGTACATGAAAAGTACGCGCGTCCATAACCACCCGTGGCAAGAATAACAATTTTTGCCTGAAATCGATGTAGCGTGCCATGTTCAAGATTCCAGGCCAATACACCACGGCATTCCTCATTGTCCATTAACAGATCAAGCGCAAAGTATTCAAGGTAAAACTCGGCACGATGCTTGAGAGCCTGTTGATATAGGGTGTGAAGCATTGCGTGTCCGGTGCGGTCAGCTGCTGCGCAAGTTCGCATCGCTTGGCCTTCCCCGTAGTGAGTTGTCATCCCACCAAACGCGCGCTGATAAATGCGTCCATCTTCAGTTCGAGAAAAAGGTACGCCGTAATGCTCCAGTTCGACAACCGCATCAGGCGCTTCCCGACACATATACTCGATAGCGTCTTGATCACCCAGCCAGTCCGACCCTTTGACAGTGTCGTACATGTGCCAGCGCCAGTCATCTTCGCTCATGTTTCCGAGCGCTGCACTGATTCCACCTTGTGCAGCAACTGTGTGGCTGCGGGTAGGAAAAACCTTAGTTATGCAGGCAGTGGAAAGGTTTTCAAAGGCACAGCCAAACGTTGCTCTAAGACCTGCGCCGCCAGCACCAACTACGACGACATCATAACTATGATCTACGATCTTATAGGCACTGATACTCACTCGACGATCACCCCAGTGTCACTTGCAAGATTGAGATGGTACTCAAAATGACTAGAATGACTGAAAAGGCTTTAACTGCCAATATGGAGAAAATCTTGAGTCCCTCATGGTGAACATAATCTTCCAGTACAACCTGTATGCCTAATTGTGTGTGGTAAAAAAGCGACACGATAAAGGCAATTAACATGGTTGAAGTTATTGGAGATGCAAACCATGTGTAGATCTCCTCCATGCAAGGACCACTAAGTCTGGCGATCGAATAAGCGAACCATAAAGTCAACGGAATCAAAGCGAGGGCTGTGAGACGCTGCCACCACCAATGAGCAGATCCTTCCTTGGCAGATCCATGACCCAAAACTTTCGCGAGTGGAGAACGGTAATTCATGCGAATCTCAACCGCAGGCTGTGTACCCAACAGTCCAGACAATGACTGTCAATGTTAAAGATCCAATAATGACACCCCATCCGCTTCGATAGACCTGTTCCAGTTCAAGTCCGCGCCCGACATCCCAGAACAGATGCCGAATTCCATTACAAAGATGAAAAAATAGCGCAAGCGTCCAAAGAAACAGAAACAGCCTACCCCAAAAGCCTGACAACCACTGTATTGACGCCTCAAAAAACTCCCGGTCATAGGCGATTGCAAAGAGTTCTATAGTCAGTACAATCGCACTGACTCCCAAGCCAACTCCGGTAATTCTGTGCATAATCGACAGCACAGAAGTGAGTTGTGGCCGATAAATCTGAATATGGGGTGAAACGGGGCGTTTCGCGGAATCCATAAGGTCTACTGGAGGAAAGTGGAAATGCTGGATCTCACATAGAACGATCAGAAGTCAATGCATCGACCGTTAATTTCCCAATCACCATAGCGGGTTGGGTCAACAGATTGAGATTCGAGCTGTTCGGTACTCGGTTCAGAATGATCTTCAGGAGACAGTGTCTCATTCCTTTTGTCTTGAACCTCTGTTTTGTCAGTAAATGGTACTGTTTCAGGCAAAATCTGTCCCCCTTTCTTCGTTAATATTTTATTTTATCTAGGTTTAATTACTGCAATGGTTGCACTGGTTGCATGAATATCCATTTCTGGAATCTGGTAATGGGTGAAGCTATCACTTTTCTTAAGTGATAGTTCTCAATCTGTATCAGACTAACTGGCGTTAGAGCACTAAGCAATAGCCTACTACTTCATTCCTGTTTGGTATGCGGGTTAACTGCTGATAAACTAGATTACCTTCCGCATCTCTCGCCGGGCCGATTCAATCAAAGAATTTACTTCAAATCTAATCATGAATTTTGTATGGGTACTGGTGATTTGTCATAATCGCCCCAATATTAATAGAAAGTCCCCGACAATACTCTACCCAGCGTAAATTAAACGATGAACAGTGAATTGAATTCAAATAACTTCAATCTATTTGCTCTCAGTGAGATAAGCGTCATTGAAGTTTCAGGAAATGATTCAGCGTCTTTCTTTCAGCGACTGCTGACTTCAGACATTTCGGAAGTAACACCGAATCAATCACAATATTCTGCGTTTCTAAATCCCAAGGGGCGTGTTATCGCAAATTTTCTTCTGATTATGCGAAATGACCGGTTCTATATTGTCGTTGCCAAAGAACTAGTTGACTCTTTAGTAAAACGTTTGAGACTCTACGTTCTTCGTGCAAAGGTCAATATAAATGTGGAGCCTGATCTTGTTTTTTTCGGCTGCCGTCAACTCTCAGAATTCAGCGAATCAGAATTGCCGAAGTCAGCGCTGGAAACACAAACGATTGATGAGCTGACTGTAGTAAAGATGCCTGGTGTTGAAATGCGATTTGGAGTACTCGCCGATTCATCTCACACTGAAGTAGTTGACCGGCCGCCTGATAGTGAATTTTGGCAGCTACAAGATATCAATGCAGGCATTCCATGGCTCAATCAGCATACCAGTGAAGATTTGATAGCACAAGCTATCAATCTTGATTTGATCGGTGGTGTCAGTTGGACGAAGGGCTGCTACCCGGGACAAGAAATAGTCGCGAGACTGCATTATCGAGGTGGGATTAATAGGAGAATGGTAAATGCTCGCAGGAGCGTAGAATCAAATCCAGCCACCGGCACTGAAATTTCCTGTACGTATCTGCCCGGCAATCAGACTGTAACTGTAGTCAATTCTGTCATTGATGATGACAGCAGCCAGGCCAGCATGCTGATTTCCGTACCAATTAAATTTATCGGTCAGGAAAATCTGCTGCTTTCAGATACTCATCCGCTAGAGCTTGAAATTGAACGTCTGCCCTATGCAATTCCGGAGTTGAAAAAGGTAAAAGCTAGCGGACAGCAAGCAGAATAAATCGTTCGCAACAGGCCAACAAAATT
>CAZYSR010000145.1:0-3059 GCA_964649525.1 uncultured Gammaproteobacteria bacterium | reverse complement strand
TGTGTTTCCATACAAGCGCGAAGACGAAGATCCCACTCGAATGTTTGCCGGTGAAGGCGGACCCTCGAAAACCAATCGCCGATTCAAACTCCTGTCCAGTCACTCGGAAGCCAAGCGGCTGTCGACCGCATTTGATTCCGTTTCTTTGTACGGATTCGACCCCGATAAACGGCCCGACATCTATGGAAAGGTCGGCAACTCAGGTGTCTCTATTGCAACGCTGGATGACATGAAGGACCTGTACAGCGGATTTGATCTTTGCAGCCCACGCACTTCGGTATCCATGACGATTAATGGTCCCGCACCAACCTATCTTGCGTTCCTGCTCAATTCCGCGATTGACCAGCAAATCGAAGCGTTTCAAAGTGAACAGGACCGTGCTCCGAATGCAGAAGAAGCTGAGAATCTCAGGGCACATGCGCTGCGTCAGGTGAGAGGAACGGTACAGGCTGATATTTTGAAAGAAGACCAGGGACAAAATACCTGTATATTTTCAACTGAGTTCAGCTTACGCCTGATGGGAGATATTCAGGAGTATTTCATTGAAAATGAAGTTAAAAATTTTTACTCAGTATCAATTTCAGGCTACCACATTGCGGAAGCAGGCGCAAACCCCATCTCACAGCTTGCGTTTACTTTGGCGAATGCGTTCACCTATGTGGAAATGTATCTCGCAAGAGGCATGCACATTGATGATTTCGCACCTAATCTGTCATTTTTCTTCTCCAACGGGCTTGATGCTGAATATACCGTTATGGGACGGGTTGCGAGGCGCATCTGGGCGGTCGCACTGAAAGAACGATATGGGGCAAACGCCAGAAGTCAGCGCCTCAAATATCACATTCAAACTTCGGGACGCTCGCTTCATGCACAGGAAATTGATTTCAATGACATCCTTACCACCTTACAGGCGTTGATTTCCGTATATGACAACTGTAACAGCCTGCATACCAATGCCTACGATGAGGCAATCACGACGCCGACCGAGGAATCTGTGCGTCGCGCAGTGGCCATTCAGCTCATCATCAACCAGGAATGGGGCCTGGCGCGCAACGACAACCCGAATCAGGGAAGTTTTATTCTTGAAGAATTAACAGATCTTGTTGAAGAGGCGGTACTTTGTGAGTTTGATGCCATATCTAGACGCGGTGGTGTTCTTGGTGCAATGGAAACAGGCTATCAGCGAGGTCGCATCCAGGACCAGTCGCTCTACTATGAGCGACTCAAGCATGATGGAACCCTGCCAATAGTGGGGGTAAACACCTTTTTGAATTCTGATGCTTCACAGGATACGACGATCGAACTTGCCAGATCGACCGAAGCCGAAAAGATGTCTCAGTTGGAGAGGTTGCGTGACTTTCATGCCCGTCATCGCAAACAGTCACCGGTGGCACTTGAGCAGTTGAAATCAGCGGCACTTGAAGGACGGAACGTGTTCGCTGAACTGATGTCGACGGTGCGCCATTGCTCAGTTGGTCAAATCACATCGACCTTGTTTGAAGTTGGCGGCAAGTATCGTCGCAACATGTAATGTCTGGCGATATTTTGTTCTTCTAAAGAGCAAAACCGGCCACTCTTTACTCCAAAGATAATCCTTGATTTGAGCTAAACTCCGTA
Source organism: uncultured Gammaproteobacteria bacterium (assembly GCA_964649525.1). GTDB lineage: Bacteria > Pseudomonadota > Gammaproteobacteria > Arenicellales > JAJDZL01 > JAJDZL01. The sequence goes on along the minus strand of CAZYSR010000145.1, from coordinate 1,442 downwards.
TAGCGTTGCGTTCACTTTTTGATATCCAAAATCGCGTCGTAGCCGTGGCTGGTGCCGCAGGTGGTCTAGGGTCTGTCATCGCCGCTGAATTGGCATCCAGGGGATGCCATCTCTCACTGTTTGACAAGAACGCGGAAGGACTTGAAGCACTAACCTGTGAACTGACTTCTGCCCACAGTCAAGTTTTTGATGCAACCAAAGAAAGCGATTGTGAGTCAGTGCTCGATTCCTGTGTCGCTCACTGGGGTCGAATTGATGGATTTGTCAATTGCGTCGGCGATTTTGCAGTTATTCCGGCAACAGACATGCCAATAGAGGTGTTTACACATATTCTTGAAACCAACGTAACTGCAGCACTATCAATGTGTCGGCATGCGGTTAAGCATATGATTCCTAACCGATACGGGAGAATCATCAATATTGCATCGGTTTCAGACTCGGTCGCGAATCCCGGTTACGCTGCCTATGCAGCCAGCAAGTCCGCATTGACTCATATGACTAGAGTGATGGCAGTTGAATGGGCGCAGTATTCGATCACAGCAAATGCAATCAGTCCCGCCTTGTGCGAAACCAGTCTTACCCGATCTTTTCTCGCACAAGGCAATAATTTAGAATACGCAAAATCAAAAATTAAAATGAATCGGTTGCTGGAACCTGAAGATATCTTGGGAGCGGTAATTTTGCTTCTTTCACCGGGTGGCAGTTTTATCACAGGTCAGGCAATTCACGTCGATGGAGGTCGAACAATAGCATGAGCGATAAAACTGGGACACTGCCCAATATGCGATTGAATGTACTGATACTGTCCCTGTGTCAGGCTTGCCTCTTTACCGCGAACGCGGTATTAATCGCATCGGCTGCATTAGTTGGGTTTGCACTGGCACCCGATCCCATGTATGCGACCGTCCCTGTTGGAGCGGTATTCCTGTTTGGAATGGGGTTTGCATTGCCTGCATCCATCTTGATGAAGTATATCGGTCGCCGAAAAGGTTTTCAGTTTGGTCTGGTGTTTTCCATTTCTGGCGCGTGTTTGTCCGGTTTTGCCGTTACCCAACAGAGTTTCGTGTTGTTCTGCTTCGGAATTGCATTGATCGGGGTCGGTAATGCGTTTGGTGGATTCTACCGCTTCGCAGCGGCTGATGTCTCAACAGAGAGTTATCGCAGTCGTGCAATTTCCTATGTATTAGCGGGCAGTGTTGTTGCCGCGTTTATTGGTCCGAACCTGGTTGCGTTCACAAAGAATTCGATCATTGAAGCAGCATTCGCCGGTTCTTACTACACGCTTGCGGTGGTTTACTCAATTTCACTCATTCTGGTATCTTTTTTGAAAGTGCCAGAAGTCAGAAAATCAAATGTAGTTGAAGAAAAACGACCGCTTCGAGAGGTTGCAAAACAGCCAGAATTTATGCTCGCAGTGGTCAGTGCAACGGTCGGTTACGGAG
>CAZYSR010000144.1:0-6188 GCA_964649525.1 uncultured Gammaproteobacteria bacterium | reverse complement strand
CTACCTAGGCCTGCCGCAGATGTCGTCAAACCCAGTCCCGGAAGATACTGGCAAAGACCAATACCCAACGCAAAGGCCTGATTCGGCGTCATGCGACCGAGCGAAATCATGCTTGTTTGTTACAAGAATTTCGGACCGGTGACGTGACGTTACCCGCTTGTGTGGTGTCCGGGTCTCCCAAGGTTGCGCACCATCTCCCAGGATATCATGCTGGAATCCCGCCCGATATGACGGGCAACCTTCCGGTTGGATAGACCGCTATGTACCCGGGGGTAAATCTGGCATCTTTCACAACAGGTCATGGGGTGGTAGCCAACAGGAATGCCATCTCCCCGCTTCGGAATCAAAGATTGGATGCCGCCGCATGGACTGCTGTAATCTATTCAACCAAACAGCATCCATACCGTCACAACAGGTGTTGCACTTCATACTGGTATTGGGAGCAACTTTGTTTGAATCGCTTTTTTGATCTAGTTTGATCTAGCTCGGGGTCTTTGCAATGCATGAGTTGGCCGACTTTCTCCCTGACAGGTTGGGACGTACCGTAAAGATTATGGTAAGGATCAAATCCGTATTTCTCGTATTCTCAACCTTTATCCTGGCACTCACGTTCTTTTTCGTCGTAGTGGCTCGATACATCCTTCACACGGACCTGTTTGCATACGAAGAATGGCTGTTACCCATTTGTTTCTGGCTTTTCTTCATAGGCAGCGCGGTGGGAACTTACGAAAATACCCAGATCAAAGCGGATATTCTTGATAACTATATCAAGAATCCGAAAGCAAAATGGACACGCGCGGTCACCCTTGGAATCATCGAGCTAGTTGTATCGATCTTTCTTGTTTATTGGGGCATGTTAATGATGCAGGATGAAATTGTATCCTATCCTCAATGGCAGACAACGATCGCCCTGCGAATTCCCTTCGCGTTACCACGCCTGGGTATTCTTCTCGGCCTCGTTTTTATGGCTTTCTATAGCGCATTGCACTTGTATGTATTATTTCAGGCTGGACCTTCCGTGCCGTTTGAGGACTTGATGGACAGCAGCCACCTCCCTCGTAAAGGTTAGACCCAGATGATTGTCGCAATTTCCATTGTGCTGATCTGTGTATTTCTTTTCGCAGGTGTGTCGGTGCCGCTAGCCTTTGGTGGCGTGCTGATCTTTCTTGCCTACTCCGGCGATCACAATGTTTCGGGATTTATCCCAACTGGTCATTGGAAGATGAATACGGTGGTACTTCTCGTTATTCCGCTATTTATCCTCGCTGGCGATCTCATGAAAAATGGCAAAATTGCCACACCCATTGTGGAGCTTGCTGAAATGTTCCTCGGGCGAATAAAGGGGGGCTTGTCCGGTGCATCCGTAATTGCCAGTGCGTTATTCGGTGCTATTTCGGGTAGCGGCGCAGCAACTTTGACCTGTATTGGATCGGTCATGATGCCGCATTTAAAGAAAGCAAGGTATCCTCGCGGGTTTTCGGCTTCGCTCATAGTCGCGGCCAGCCCGCTTGGACTCCTGATTCCGCCCTCAAGCGCACAGTTGATCTATGCCTGGATCACACAACAATCCGTGTTGAAGTGTTTTCTCGCCACCCTGATTCCAGGGATTATCATTTCCATTTTACTGGTCATAGTCAATCTTATCATGATGCGTCGAGTTGAAGGGATTGACATCCCCGATCGGTCCAGTAACTTCGGCTTAGAACTCGGCCAAAAGTCAATCAAGGCTTTGCCGGCCCTTTTCATGCCGTTCATCATCCTGGGTGGGATTTACGGTGGAATCATGACACCTACCGAAGCTGCCGGGGTTGCAGTTCTATATGCAATACCGGTTGGTTTTTGGGTTTACAAAGGTCTTACTTGGTCCATTTTTCTGGAAACACTAAGGGAGTCCGGCGTCACCATCGGTGTTGTTATGGTGATGATATTCATGGTTCTGATCGTTAGCCGGTTCTTGATCTTTGAGGATATCCCGGGCATGGCCGAAGATCTGATCTACTCGATTTCAGATAATCCTATTGTAATTCTTTTGATGATCAATCTCGTCATGATCATAATTGGCATGATCATGGACGATTTCAGCGGCCTGATACTGAGTGCGACATTGCTTTTACCGATTGCGCAGAGTGCAGGCATGGACGCGATTCATTTTGCTGCAGTCCTGGGTGTTAATCTGGGAATGGGTAACATCACACCGCCTACCGCACCACTGTTGTTTTTGGGAGCACGTGTTACGGACGTGCCAGTGCAGGAGATGCTGCGACCAACAATCGTGATGATTGTCTTCGCATGGCTTCCGGCTCTTGCATTGACGACATTCATTCCGGGAGTTGCACTTTGGCTTCCCGATTTATTTTTCAGTTAGTCCGAGGAAACCTGGGGCCAATATGATTAGCAGCCAGACAGCAAACTTGTCTCAATGGTTGCAAAGAGAAATGTGCATCAGATCATTAATAGCCCTGTCCGACGCTAAACGGATCCGGAAAGCGCGGCTTGGGGAAAAAGCCAGAGTCAGGTCCCCCGTAGGAATGATCCAGTTGAAATTCCTGCAATCTGCGGAACAGTGGAAGTTGAAAGGAAATACCATCAATGATGAAAACGACTGAAGCCAACACAATATCGACAGCCGCTTGGGTACTTGCTGCACGTAATACTCTAATTGAAAAGGGAATCGCGGGGGTCAAGATCGAGGCGCTCGCACATGCGCTTGGCGTTACCTCCGGCAGTTTCTATTGGCATTTTCCCAATCGCTCGAGTCTCTACGACTGGTTACTATGTGACTGGCTTGAGAACAATGTTACGCCTTTTACCATGCATTTTTATGAGGCAGTCGATGATCCCAGGGAACGGTTTCTAGCATTGGCTTACACATGGTTGTTGTGTCCGAATTTTGACCCGTCTTTTGATATGGCCGTCCGAGGATGGACCCGGATCTCGCCAAATGTTGCGTACATGGTCCGTGAAGTCGACTGCAATAGAATTGAACTTTACAAGGTCATTTTCAATCAATTTGGACTCAGTCCTCACAGTGCCGTTACCAGAGGAAAGGCTATGTACTATCACCAGATTGGTTACCATTCGATGCGCATTGAAGAACCATTGGACGATCGGCTGATACAGATACCCGAATATACGAAAATGTTCACGGGTGATGACTGGTTGCTCGATAGTCAGACGGCCGACCAAGTGCAACAACGACTCGCCGGCTTCCGTCGCCATAAGTCGGCAAAGGAAATTCAAATGTAGTCGATCGGAGGGTACACATTTCGTAGTTCTAGCGATGAAATATCTGCGGAAAACTCAGGTCGCTTCGCTTATATTTATAAATTCCCGGTAGTGTATTCCACGTGAAAGCTATAGCTATATGGACAGAAAAGACAGACAAATTATAAGGGCGTTACAGAAAAACGGCCGGATGACCAATCAGGCGTTGTCAGAGAAGATCAATTTATCAGCTTCGCCCTGTTTACGCAGACTTCGGATTCTTGAGAAAACCGGAGTTATACGCGGTTACAGTGCCATTATTGATCCAAGAAAATACGGGCTTACAGTCACGGCTTTCATTTCAATTCGACTCGAGCGACACACCAAAGAAGCGATTGCACATTTTGAAAGTAGGGTAAAAAACCTTGATGAAGTAGTTGCCTGCTACCTGCTCACCGGCGTACAGGATTACTTATTACATGTTTTCTCGGCAGACCTGGATAGTTATGAAGACTTTATTCGCAACAAGTTGCATGAAATTGAAGGCATCAGATCGATCGACTCAAGTATTTCATACAGCATGGTTAAGCAGACAGATGTATTCCCTGAGATAATTTAATTCTTAACTCGGAATAGTCGAACCAATAGATCGTTTCTTTCAGTATTCAACAGACGCACGGTAGTACGCAACACAGTTGAAACAATACACCGACTTAGAGTCCCCGGTTTGCATGGCCGATACCTGTTGGTGACATACATTTCAATTCCCAAATCGACAAGAAGCCCTATTCGACCGTCAACATAGTCGATTTCGGATAAATAATCCCCGGTTATACAACGGCCCCGATTGGCAGTATCTGCCAAGTCATGCCGTAGTCTATTAAAAGCCACCAAAATCACCTTTTCAGCTATCTGAATTTAAACACAAATTTCCCAGGATGGTGGGTAATATGGAAATGCCTGAGTTCTTAATCACCTGGAGAAATGGAAATGTCAGATATAGCTCGCCGCATACTCAGTCCACTGCGCAATACAACCCGACAGTCGAGCTCAATCGATCTTGCAATCGAGCAAGCAAAGCATTTTGGAATTGATCCCGACAGCGACTATGGCCAGACACTAGTTCAACTGGCAACCTCTCTCTACGAAGCCAATATAGTCACTCACGACCTGATGAGAATCACCATGGATGGATTAAAAAACGTGGATCGGAAAGATCGGATCGCGTGGTTCAATGCCAAGCGTTTTGTCAGTTTCCAGCTAGCAAAGATTCTCGATACTCTGCAAAACCCATTACGCGCGACCTATCAGTCAATTACCACCAACACAATTGGATTTGCCAGTAAAGGACCGTATCCCCTATTCGACAATGTTGCGGCGATCTTTTCGGCAAATCCCGTGATTACCCGAACCGCGACTTATCTGTTTGCCTGCACTGAGTGGGTGGAAGATGCGTTTACAGGTCGAGAACCACTTCACGAAATCTATTCGCGCCTCATGAATCCCACTTCCATCAGTTTGGCCAACCATATTATTGATGTCGAGTGTGGCGAGGAAGCGAGCCAATACATGGCCTGGAACTTCAATTCAGGCATGGCTGCGATCGATGGCATATTGAGTCACCTAGTCGGTTGGAAAGATATCATTCTGTCCTCGCGCAACATTTACGGTGGCTCTTACCAGTTACTTCACGATTGGTATGGTAAAAAATCGAACCTAGATGTGGCGCTCGAATGGGTAGACGGTTACGATGGTGAAACCTTCGCCAATGCCATGGATGCCGTTGAAGAGGCACACAAAGTTAGAATAGCAGACGGGCGGCAGATATTCATCTATCTGGAAAGCCCTTGCAATCCCCGCGGCTATGTACTTGATGTTCCGGCAATTTGCCGCGCTGCTCACGAGCATCAATGGCGCGTAATATGCGATTCCACCGTTGGCACGCCCTTCCTTCATCCCCTGCTGAAGAATCCAGATCCGATGGCGCGTCCTGATTTTATTGTCCACTCCTATACGAAAGACTTGGCGGGTTTCGGCACGACGACTGCTGGTGTCTTGATTGGGCGGAACGAAGACATGTTTGTCCCGAAGCATACTAGTGCAGATGCCAAATGGCCAAACGGTAATTCCCGCACAGTTAACTGGGATGAAAGTTTATTCTGGAACGTATATTACATTAAGGGGGCCTTTTTAGATGCGGACAAGGCATTCGAGGTATTGAACGGCATGAAAACATATGAAATGCGTGTCCTGCAAAAGGCGATCAATACGACACTGCTCGCGCGGGTATTCGACGTCCATCCGGATATAAATGTTTCCTGCCCGGTCCTAGAAAAAAATCCGAACCACGAGATTGCGACTGACAATATGTATCTCGGATTGCCTGCTGCTCTTTTTACCATTGATGTTGAAGGGAAGAAGGGCAGGCCTGGGGTACCTCGGGAAGCGTTCAAGCGTTTTTTCGATTTGCTTGAGCCCGCCATCGGTATGCAGGTCAGCCTAGGCCAGACAACAACAGTGGCACTTTGTCCTGCCATGACGACACACTCGGAGCTGTCTGATGATGCATTGCGAGAGGCCGGAATCCTGCCGACAACTACCCGTGTTGCGGTCGGACTCGAAGACCCCAGGGTGTTTATAGCTCACGTGCAACGGGCCGCAGAACTAGCCATTGATCCTGTAATACCACGGTTTTCTTGTAATTTTCCCGAGGGCGAAGAAATTGACAGTATGTATACGGAAATTTCACTGGAAATCCAGGAAAAACATCTGAAGACGATGCCAGCCTATGAAGAGTTATTGAAGTAGGACCGCAAATCAATCGACAGGTGGATTAACCTTCTTGTGAACGATAATGAACAGCAGTTCGATCAGCGCTTTCATTGATAATCTGGCAGCCGAACTTGAACAAATTTCGACCGACGGCCTGATGAAAATCGAGAGGCCGATAGATTCGCGACAAGGAAGTGTCATCAGAGTAGCCG
>CAZYSR010000143.1:0-1903 GCA_964649525.1 uncultured Gammaproteobacteria bacterium | reverse complement strand
TTATCCGCATCGCCATCCGGTTCTCCGATGATGAAATTATTTCGAAAATCTCCCAAATCATTGACTGCACGTAGATTTGCAATTTCAGATTTGATTCCTTCTGGTAACGCGTCGTAAGCCGCACACAATGAAGCCCACAATGTGTCTCCGCCAACGGGAGGAATGATTCGACTGTAGAGAACGCTTGCAAATGGGCCATTTCCTTTGAAAGTGACATCGGTATGCCAAACATTTGTGTCCTGCGGATTCTTGCCATCGAAATCCAAGACCATGACTCTTGGATGTTCAGGGACATGAGGGTAAAGAGGATGAGGCTGTTCAGGTTCGCCCAGGCTTTCGGCAAGTTCCAGTTGGGCTGCTGGCGTGATGTGCACGTCCCGAATAAAAATAACCTGATGTTCCATTAACAACTGATAAACCAATTCTGCAGTGTCTTCAGGAATGGGTGGCGATAAATCGATACCAGAAATTTCGGCACCGATGGCAGGCGTTAGCTTGGTGATTTTAGGTTGAATCATGAAACCAACTGGACTTGAAACTGGTGATTGAAAGAAGCGCGATAAAACTAGGATATCGAATGAAAATCATTATATACAAGCATGCAAAATCGACCACATAGCTGCTCAATTCGAAGAGCATTATCTGTCAGATACCTTGCGGTGGGGCATAATCCATGAGTATCGAATCTAACTAAATGATATTATTTTGTTTTATGATATAAGCCAATACAATTAACCACCCCTATTTGTTAACAAAAACCGGCGAAGATTAGCCCACTTTGTTGTAAAATATACATTGTAAAAATATTGTCTCAAAGCGCCAGGGTTTGATTGATCATCTCAGCGCTTTTTCTATATTACAACCGCTCTAAATACCAAACTTACCTGTGTCTCTAATCGCCAAAAGAACGCTCGTAGCAGACTTGGAAAAGGAGATGCGTCAATCCTATTTGGATTACGCAATGAGTGTCATTCTCGGAAGGGCATTGCCCGATGTTCGGGATGGCTTAAAACCTGTCCATCGGCGTATCTTGTACGCCATGCTGAAGCTTGGAAACTCATACGATAAGCCATATAAAAAGTCTGCCAGGGTGACTGGTGACGTGATCGGTAAGTATCACCCGCACGGCGATTCTGCCATTTACGATGCGATCGTTAGAATGGCTCAGGAATTTTCGATGCGCTATCCGCTGGTTGATGGACAAGGGAATTTTGGGTCAGTAGACGGTGATAAGGCAGCGGCGATGCGCTACACCGAAGTGCGACTGTCGAAAATCGCACACGAACTGCTTGCGGATATAGATAAGGAAACAATTGACTTTGTTCCAAACTACGACGAGACCGAGTTGCAGCCGGTGGTGCTGCCCACCCGACTCCCCAATTTGCTCTTGAATGGGTCAGAAGGCATTGCGGTAGGCATGTCGACCAAAGTTCCACCGCACAATCTGTCTGAAACGTTGAGTGCCTGCCTGGCGCTGATAGAAAATGAAAACTTGACGGATAAGGAACTGCTTGAGTATATCCCGGGCCCAGATTTCCCAACTTACGGAATTATCAATGGCCAGGCCGGCATATTGAGAGCCTATAGAACCGGAACTGGATCAATTCGTCTTCGCGGTAGGGCTTCAATTGAATCGATGCAGAAATCAAACCGTGAGGCGATTGTAGTCACCGAATTGCCTTACCAGGTCAACAAGGCGGACTGGATTGAGAAAATTGCGCACTTGGTAAAAGATGGTGCCATTGAAGGCATCTCAACCGTCCGGGATGAAACTGATAAATCGGGCATGCGTGTTGTCATTGAACTGAAAGGCAACGCCAACGCAGAACTGATCGAAAACACTCTCTATAGTAGAACGAACCTCGAGATCAGTTACGGCATCAATTTTGTTGTCATCGAAAAC
>CAZYSR010000142.1:0-3296 GCA_964649525.1 uncultured Gammaproteobacteria bacterium | reverse complement strand
CGATGAACAACACTGCTGTCAGCGAACGACTTATCGTCGCGCTTGATGTTCCCACAGGCAGAGAAGCACTCGAACTCGTTGCCGAGTTAGAAGATAGCGTGAGATTCTTCAAAGTCGGACTGGAGTTAATCGCAAGTGGCGAAGGACTGAAGGTGATCGATCAACTCGCAGAAATGGGGCATCATGTATTCGCGGATTTCAAGTTGCTAGACATCCCTCAAACTGTTTACCGCTCAGTCAAGAATCTGAACCGACGCGGAATTCGATTTTTGACGGTCCATGCAGATCCCCAGACTATGCAGGCAGCGGTTGAAGCCTCCAGTGGCATTTCAATTCTGGCGGTAACGGTGCTGACGAGTTTGAATGACAAGACACTTCAAATGACCGGAATAACAATGAGCACTGCCGAACTGGTTAAGATGCGTGCAAAGCAAGCGCAGAATGCTGGGTGCGCTGGAGTCATTTCATCACCTAGAGAAGCTCAATTAATTCGAAAAAATCTGGGCCAAGATTTCTTAATCGTCACACCGGGAATTCGAAATAGCAAAAGCTCAGATGATCAGGAACGCACAATGGGCATTGAGCAAGCACTGGAAGTTGGTTCAGACTTTGTTGTTGTTGGCCGACCAATTCGTGATGCTGAGTGTCCTAAACAGGCGGCTCTCGAATTTCAAGCGGCGATTTTTGATTTTGAACAATCCCGTCAATCCGTCGCCAATGTCTCAACCTGATCATTTGCGACTGACTGATAGCCGATTTATGCGTGCACTGCGCAGGCAGGATGTTGATCAAACTCCTGTGTGGATCATGAGACAGGCAGGTCGTTATCTGCCAGAATATCGTGCAACAAGATCTCGTGCCGGTGACTTTCTCACTCTATGTCGTACGCCGGAGTTAGCCTGTGAGGTGACGCTTCAACCTTTGCGACGCTATCCACTGGACGCTGCGATCATATTTTCTGACATACTCGTAATTCCTGATGCCATGGGTCTGGGATTGTCATTGGTGGAATCAGTTGGTCCAGTTTTTGACAATCCGATTACCTCTGTCAACCAGATCGGAAAGCTCGGGATTCCGGATCCCGAAGATGATTTGGGGTATGTACTGGAAGCAGTACGCACGACTCGACGAAACCTGGATCAGTCCATTCCGCTGATCGGTTTCGCTGGCAGTCCCTGGACACTGGCAGTCTACATGATTGAAGGTCGATCAAAGACTGATTTCAGCAAGGTGAAAGCGTTTGCCAGGGAAAATCCTTCCACCATTCATTCTCTACTGGATATCCTTTCCCGCTCCGTAAGCGCCTATCTCATGGCCAAGGCGCAAGCTGGAGCTTCAGCGCTCATGATTTTTGATACCTGGGGTGGAATCCTGAATTCATATGATTACGAGAAATTATCGTTGCGATATATGACGGATATTGTTCGCCACATCAAAGATCACAGACCCGATGTTCCCATCACTCTATTTACAAAAGATGGTGGGCAATGGGTGCAAAAGATTGCCGAAACTGGCTGCGATGCGATTGGGCTCGATTGGACTGTCAACATCGGTGACGTAAGGCACCAGGTTGGTTCCAAGGTTGCGCTGCAAGGGAATCTCGATCCTGATACACTCAGATTGAACGACGAGGAGATTGAACAGGGAGTAGCAGAAGTACTGCGATCATTTGGCAAGGGGAATGGTCACATCTTTAACCTGGGACACGGCATCAAACCCGATATTGACCCGGATAAGGTAACCGTTATGGTTGATGCAGTTCACCGTCTCAGTCAGGCCTATCACTGAGACTATTCACTCCCGAAGTCTATATTCACTGAACAGATTTGGTTCTCCGTTGCACAACACCCTTCCTTCCTCCCACAATTTAATCAGGATGGCAAATAGGGAACGAGAGGCGGCAGGATAAAGAGACTGGATGATTTCCTTATAGACATCCGTTACTAGTTCTTGAATTGTCGTGTTTCCGGCCTTCAGACTTCGAATCACTTCGCGCTCTCGCTCGTATCGGTGCTCGATGCATACGCTTACATAGCGGTGCGGAGACCTAATCGCTGGACCGTGCGTGGGGTAGTAAATTTCATCGTCGGTAAGAAGCAGCTTATTGAGGCTTTCCAGGTAAGCCTTCATGGAACCGTCAGGCGGAATGATGACTGAAGTCGACCATCCCATTACGTGGTCTCCACTGAAAAGCGCACGCTCTTCAGTGAGTCTGTAGCAGATATGATTTGACATATGACCGGGTGTGTGCACGCACTCCAGGGTCCATCCGTCACCCTCAACTACATCTCCATCTGAGACTTCCACAGTTGGAGTAAAACCGTGGTCAAACTCTTCCTCAAACTGCTGATCTTCGCCATCATCGATGAGTTTCAATGATCGGCCGTATATTGGAGCTCCGCAAATTTGCTGCAGGGGTTTGGCCGCGGATGAATGGTCGCTATGAGTATGCGTAACGACAATGTGTGAAATGACTTCATCGCGCAAAGCATCAACAATGGCGGAAATGTGCTGACCCAAGTTGGGGCCCGGGTCGATGACTGCGACCTGTCCGCGGCCTACGATATACGTGCCGGTACCCTTGTAAGTAAACAGACTTGGATTTGGCGCAACTATTCGTCGAATAAGTGGAGATACATACTCCAGTTTCCCATAAACGACTTCGTCCTCGAACTGAAATGGAATGCGAACTTCCAAGGGAGCGCAATATTTTGGAATTGATCAGGCAGCTGACTCTGTCAATTCGACGCTAGCTTGAACAAATTCAAACTCGCCGTTATCGCAGATCACCTCAATAGTTTCACCAGGGGTGAACAGACCGTCAAGAATTTTTCTCGCTAACGGATTTTCGATTTCACTCTGTATTGCTCTTCGCAGCGGTCGTGCACCGTAAACCGGATCAAATCCGACTCTGGCAATCTGATCCAATGCATCTTCACTAATCTCGAGTGTCAAACCTCGGTTTGCGAGCCGTTCATGCAGATACTTGATCTGATTACGCGCGATTTCTCGGACATGTTCACGAGACAGGCTATGAAACACGATGATGTCATCAATCCGATTGATGAACTCTGGCCGGAAATTCCTCTCAACAATAGTCAGCACAGCCGATTCCATTTTCTTGTAGTCATCCGTACCGTTTTGAGCCTGTTCGACGTTCCCAGTCACGCGTCCACTCATTTCCTGAATCAAGTCCGATCCAAGATTTGAAGTCATTACAACAACTGAATTGCGAAAATCCACCGTTCTTCCATGACCGTCCGTTAATCGACCGTCATCCATGACCTGTAGCAGCA
>CAZYSR010000141.1:0-2514 GCA_964649525.1 uncultured Gammaproteobacteria bacterium | reverse complement strand
GTCTCACGGAGCGCAACGAGTCAAGTATCATTATTGGCTTTATAAACAAATGGAAACGCTTATGAGCACCTACGAGTCGCTGTCAGAAAAATTGCAGTCTCACCTTGGACTCACACACCCACCCATCGCCATCACTTTCTGTGAATCAACTCCATCAGACGTTCCAGAGTTAGGTGCTGACTACCCGGCACCGACAGAAGATGGTCGAACTGGCGCAGTTGCTGCAGGCTGCGTATTCTGGATTAAGGCAAGTGAAGGAACTTTCTCAACCAAACCATCGGATCACGGTAATTGCAGCGTTGGCAGTTTGACGCATGGTCTGATCTCCCTAGAGGAGGCTGCAGAGCACTCCGATGTGCAAGCCATTTGTGAAGCAAACTGGGTCACACCAGAGATATTTCCTCATATTCCGACGGTTAGCAAAAAACCTGAAGCCATTGTGTACGGTCCACTGTCTGAGGCAACAAAAAATCCGCATGTCGTGCTTTTGCGTCTACTTGCCAGACAGGCTATGCAGCTACACGCAGCTATTCCTGATCTTCGCTTTGAAGGTAAACCGCAATGTCACATTATTCCGATTGCTCACGAGTATAAAGAGCCAGCAGTCAGTGTAGGTTGTATGCTAAGTCGCGTCCGAACCGGTATGGGGAACAGCGAAATGACCTGTGCAATCCCATTCGACCAATTGTCGGAAGTGGTGGCGCAGTTGGAAAGTGTGTGTGCCGCAGACCGACTTGTGGCAGCTTATGCCAGTCAGGACAAGGTAAGGTTCAACTGACACATTACCGCGCTTTCGGTGATGTGTTGTTCCGAATTGAACGGGGCATAGTGTTATAAATCTGTCGAGTGGTATGACCTTTCTTCCAATTCGGAATAGGGAAATCGACATCGGTTAGATGCGAAGAATGGATATTGGCAAAACACTGCAAAAAGATTGGGGCTTGACGTGCTCTACGATTTTTCACAATCTCGATAAATCGGATCTCTTTCGCGCAGCACTTGAACTTGATGTTGGGCGAATAAAAAGAGGTGGTGGCTATAACGATCGCAAGGCTTACGCGACGAGTTTAGGAGAAGCAGGTCCACTGGTGTTTTTGACGGATCCAGACTGTACCGGTCGGCCGGTCGAGGACACCTATGCAGTGGCTTGGCCGGAGGTTGAATCTGACATCTGGTGGAAAGACAGCCTGAAAAAGAACGATCCTGATTGCTACGAGCAACTACTGGATCGAGTCATTAAACATCTAAACCAAAGCGGCAGCCATCTGTTTGTTCAGGACGTTACTGTGGGCCATGATGCGGAGTATTCGATTCGATACCGATTCATCGGCCAATTTGCCACTCACGCCTACTTTGCACAAAATATGTTTTTGTTGGCAAATGAATCAGCTGAAGAATTTGAGCGCGACAACTGCTGGACTATGTTGAATGTCCAAACCTTCCGGTGTAATCCTGAACGCGATGGCTGTCGTTCTGACCGTGTCGCAGTACTCGACTTTCGCAACCGCATTTGCTTGGTTGCGGGACCTGCCGATTATTGCGGTCTGATCAAGAAGTCAATCTTTACCGTAATGAATTTTCTGTTGCCGAGTAAAGGAATTTTGTCGATGCACTGCTCGGCGAACGTTGGTGATGCGGATGACACCAGCATTCTGTTTGGACTGTCAGGCACCGGAAAGACTACACTGTCGGCGGATATCAGCCGCAGACTCATCGGAGATGATGAAAATGCCTGGTCTGACTCTGGCGTTTCAAACTTTGAGAATGGGTGCTATGCTAAACTGATTGATCTCGACAAGCAGGCTGAGCCGATCATTGCAGATGCACTGTCGATGCCGGGTACTCTAATAGAAAACGTACCGGTGTCCAATGGGCAACGATATGAAACAATACACCCACAGGACTTGGACCTGTTTGATCGTTCTATCACTGAGAACACCCGATTTTCCTACCCTCTCGACTGCAACCCTAATGTAGCAGAAGGTGCAAAAGGTGGTCACCCGGCAACAATTGTGCTGTTAACCGCGGACGCTTTTGGCGTGTTGCCGCCTGTCTCAGTACTAGACGAAGATGAGGTGATGTATCACTTCGTTCAGGGTTTCACTGCGAGAGTTGCTGGAACTGAGATTGGAGTCAGTGCACCGGAAGCAACGTTCAGTTCATGTTTCGGTGCGCCGTTCATGTCCCATAAGCCTATCGTGTATGCAAAACTGCTCAAAGAAAAAATGCGCGCCAGCTCAGCCAAGTGCGTCCTCTTGAATACTGGTTGGATCGGTGGGCCTGCTGGAAGCGCACCGCGGATTTCACTTGCGACGACGCGTTCACTACTTAACTCTGCAATGCAGGGGATATTGCATGACTCAGAATCCAGCATTGAATTTGAAGAGCATTCTATACTGGGAATGCGCTATCCAACTTCGTGTCCCGGCGTCGATTCAAAAATACTGAATCCGTCAGACAGCTGGACTGACAAATCGGCATACACAAACGCTGCGACTGAGCTTCGCGACATGT
>CAZYSR010000140.1:0-1739 GCA_964649525.1 uncultured Gammaproteobacteria bacterium | reverse complement strand
TTTTCTATACCTTGTGGCAGATCGATCCAGTCGGAGGTTGTTGAGCAAAGTTTTGCGATTTCCGAGAGTCTCACAGTTTGGATTTGGAATGGCAGCTGGATTTTCAGCAGGATCAACCAATACCATGGTACCAATTCTCGTAATTTACTCACTCGAATCTGGTTGGGCAAAGACTGTGATGGTACAGGTTTTCAATATGTGCTTTTTCTCAGGAAAGGCTGCACAGTTGGCCGTATTTGGCACGTCGGGAATGTTTACACTTCAGATCTTTCTGACTACGCTACCCATTGCAGGCATCGCCGCTGGTTCACTGTACTTGGGGCAATTGCTGCAGGATCGAATCGACATTCATCTTTTTCGCCGAATCATCAAAATGGTGTTGTTAATTCTTGGCATCATATTAACAGCACAGGTTCTACTTGCTTTGTTCGGAATGTAAAACGATAGAAATGCTATCACCAACTTTTTAAATTGATTAGTTTGCACTAACGCTATGAATAGATTCACTCGTCGACAGTTTATAGGAACGGGGCTTGCTGCGCTCTTACCCCAATCCACCTTAGGAGTTACGTCAGCAGACTATGATGTGGTTGTAGTCGGTGCCGGCGCTGCAGGACTGGCTGCAACCCGTAGTTTGATCGAAAAGGGAAAGAACGTGATGCTCGTAGAAGCGTCTCAACGAATCGGCGGTCGCGCTCATACGGATTTATCGATTTTTGGCGTGCCCTATGACATAGGTGCTCATTGGTTGCATAACGGGAGTTTAAACCCTTACAACAAATACGCCAAATCTGAGGGTTTTGATATTTATCCTGTTCCTGAGAACTACCGATTGTTTTCCGGCTCCAACGAAGAGGTTGACAGTGATCAGCTTGCCATACTCTGGAAAGACGTGGATCAGTTGAGCGCCGCGATCGGTAAAGCCAGTAAGTCAGGTAGAGACGTGCCTCCGAGTACGGTCACGGGACACGTCGATGGACGCTGGAGCAATACGGCAAAATTTGTTTTGGGCCCATGGTCAATGGGGAAAGATTTCGATGATTTTTCAACTACGGATTGGTGGAATTCTGAAGACGGCACCGATTATTTTTGCAGCAGTGGATACGGAACGTTAATTGCCCACTATGGCAAAGGTATTGATGTGTCTCTCAATACACCAGTTCATAAAATTGACTGGAGCGGGCAGGGTGTTGTGGTTGAAACTGCTCGGGGTACACTGAAGTCCAAAGTAGTGATCATTACAGTCTCCACAGGCGTGTTGGCATCTGATCAGATCAAATTTGTACCAGAACTTCCGGTGGAAAAGCGCGAGTCATTTAACGAAATTTCCATGGGTGCATACGATCACATCGCACTTCATTTTTCGCAGGATGTGTTTGGAGTCGGCTCCGATGGTTATCTAATTTTTGAAATTGGCGAAGATGGAAAAGGTTTCGGAACACTGGCGAATTCTGCGGGCAGTGGACTGGCCTACTGTGATATCGGGGGAAGCTGGGCGCTCGAATTGCAGACAGAAAGCGAAGCGTTCAAAATCAACTATGCTTTGGGGCAGCTGAAGAAATTGCTAGGTAGTGACATCGAAGAACAGTACATCAGAGGGTCGGCGACGGCATGGGGATTGAATCCTTGGACACAGGGAGCGTATGCATCTGCCCGTCCCGGTTCGTACAAAAAGCGAAGAGTGCTTCGACAGCCTGTTGGGGAGCGAGTGTTCTTCGCGGGTGAAGCCTGCCATCCTT
>CAZYSR010000139.1:0-3421 GCA_964649525.1 uncultured Gammaproteobacteria bacterium | reverse complement strand
CATTCGGATGATGAACCATTGCACTGAACGCAGTCAGTGGTCGGGTGATGGCACAAAGATCGGTGGTTTCATGCAGTCTGCCCCAACCTTTACCCAACGAAGGGCTGTCGTTTGCACTCGAAATGACAAGCATGGGAACTGAGTCTGCGTAAGCCTGACCAATTCCAGTTGCAGCGTTGGTCACACCCGGTCCTGTTATCAGTGTGCATACTCCAGGTTTGCCAGTCACTCGGGCAAAGCCATCAGCCATGAAACTGGCACCCTGTTCGTTTCTGGGAGTTACAGCTCTTACCTTGCTCGCTTCGATACCTCGATACAGTTCCAGTGTGTGCTCACCTGGAATTCCAAACACCAGTGACACGCCGTAGCGAGCCAGCAGGTCCATCAAAGCTTCTCCACAGGTTCTAGTTTTTGTCATGAGTGTCTCCTAGACCGAATGAGGACAGAAACGAAAGAGTATGACATTAAAATTTGCAATTCGACAATTGCAAAATTTCGAATTAGTATACCAGCAGTGAAAATGTTCTGAATGCTGAACGAATTCAACAAATTGAAGATAGATATCAGCGATTTTAGAACGACACGCAAAGATCAGCGAATTTGATTTCTGATATTCTTTTCAAGTGGTTTTTCATAATCGCCACTAATTCAAAGTATTAGCAAACACTGGATTCCATAGATATGCAAAATTGCGCTTCAATTGCACCAAAACCGGTACTCAAAACAATTGACTATTACATGGTCGGGATCTCCAAGCTAGAAGGATTTTCCAAACCGATTAAGCTTTCCTCCAACGAGTCTGCTCTTGGCATGAGCCCATTGGCGATTGAAGCGGGTATGAAGTCGCTTGAAAGGAGTCACTTGTATCCGGAAGTGGATACAGAGCAACTCGCGGTTGCTATCGGAGACTGTTATCAACTAAGTCCCGAGCGGATGGCTTTTGGACCGGGCTCTGATGAGTTACTTCAGAGAATCGTGAATACTTTTGCTGGACCGGGTGAAGAGCTGATATACAGCAAGAACGCGTACATGCAGTTTCCCATTTATGCAATGCTGGCGGGTGCGACTCCAGTTGCAGCAGATGACATAGACTTCCGATATAGCGTTGAAGATATTCTCAGTTTAGTCAATGACCGTACACGAATTGTGCTGTTGGCGAATCCTGACAATCCTTCAGGTACATATTTAACGGGTCGTGAGATGCGATATTTGCACAAGAGCTTACCATCCAATGTGCTTCTGATCATTGATGCGGCTTATGAAGAGTATGCGCGGGTAGATGACTATGAATCGGGAACGAATTTGGTTCACGAATTTGACAATGTCATTGTGACTCGAACCTTTTCCAAGGTTCATGGAATGGCTGGTCTGCGTTTAGGTTGGTGTTATGGACCGGAGTGGGTTGTCAATCTGATTACCAAAATTGGTCCTTCGTTTCCGGTTAACTGCACTGCCTACGCTGCGGGTATTGCAAGTCTGAAAGACACAGAATTTACCCAGAAGGTACTTGATCACAACGAGCGATGGACAAAAACGCTGATCAGTGAGTTCAGAAATCTGGGTCTCAACGCTTACTCCAGTCAAACCAATTTTGTTCTATTAGGGTTCCCGCCGGAGTGTGGGCGAAGTTCCGATGAGACAAACAGGCATCTCAATTCGAAGGGAATCATTCCTCGACAGTTTGCACTTTCAGATTTTGCGGATAAATTGCGAATTACCGTAGGGACAGATGAAGAGATGCAAAAGACAATTGATGTCATGCAACAGTTTCTTCGTTCAGCGTAGATGTAAATTGGGAACTATTTCTGATTTCAACCTAACTTGCTGTAATCGTTCACTCTGAAGAGTGTAGGTACTGCTGTTATTTGAAGCATATTAAAGCGCAATCAGACATTGTATTCTCCGATCAGCCGCCTATTTGTTTAGTCGCACTACCGAATCGTTGGTTCAAGCTACCTACAAATTCCAAACTGCGCTGAACTCCTTATGGTCGGAAAATCTTGGTTGAATTGCAACATGATTATTCGATAAAATTTTGGCAGATAAAAAACCGGCGGGATGCTGCGCTACAATCCAAGAGGGCTTGTGCCCCGCGCACTCTACTCGCCTCTTTTTTGTTTCCACCTTGCGAATTGACAATCTGCTTCAACGTGTTCAAGAAAGAACCGTTATGGAAATTGAGACTCCTCGGAAAGTAGGCAAACTGAAATATGGGATTATCTCAGTTTCAGATTAAGTTCTAGAAAAAGCGATTGCGACTAGATAACTAGTAGTCCAACGATTGGCGCGTCGGCGCTAGAGGAAGCACACAGTCAAATGAACAATGTGGAATTTAAATAACTGGTGATAAGATTTAAACTCGCAGGGACGATACATGAGTACAGAACTGGTTATTGGCTTGCTTGCAATTATTTTCTTTATTTTCGGTATCTATGGTATCGTGCACTTTTTTTCCAAGATACTTAAGAAATTATTTAAAAGAGATTCCAAAACCGAAATTCAAACCTCAATGAAACGTTCTGAACGAGACGGTGGAATAACATACAGACAAGAAGATTACATCCTTGGTTTGGGTGAGGAAACAGGGATTGATGTTTACGATTTGGCGCTAAAACGGTATGAATTGGAACTAGAAGAACTGAGTATAGAAGAAGCATCTAAAATTATTGATTACCTTTTGAAAAAACAGAATATGTAGTAGCAAATCGAAAAATTTATTGGTTATAGCGTTAAGGAATTTTATGTAAAACCTAAACCATCGTGTGCGTAGTATTTCCATCACGGTAAAATATTCAAACTCTCTCAATCGAATTGAATCGTATCGGGTGAGAAACTACAAAGTTGCTTTACCACGAAAAGGCGGCAGCGAATTTCGCCAAATGAACGTGTATGAACGGCTCAAGTTGCCTGTTGACTCAAGACTATTTTGTAGCAAACCACTGGGTTAGAAATTCTCCTTGCAACCAATTAGATGAGTGCCAAGAATAGTTTTCCCCAATGAGTAGGTTGACATTTGTCAACACTAGATATGAGGCTCTAAGTTAGTTTCTGAACTGTATTGTTGGGTACTGGGAGCTGTCCAGCAATTGTCCGTCCTTTAGTTCCGGATTGTTGATGAGTTGGTTGATTTCTCCATCAGTATGGTACGTTGCTCCTTCACCGGTGTAGCGGATGGCATAACCTCTGCGCATTGATGGTGATGTGTTCGCTTTTGCTCCGTGCACCGTCATACCATCAAATACGAGAACATCCCCTGGCTCCATTTCCCAACAGAGTATTTTGTGTTTGTTTCTTTCTGATTCGAAATCAGGCAATGGATCAAATTTACCTTCTGTTCCTTCATAATAGTCAGCCTGACTGCCATCTTTAACAACCGTGAAAGGCTGAAACCACTTATCCCACAAGTGGGATCCAGCAATAA
>CAZYSR010000138.1:0-3429 GCA_964649525.1 uncultured Gammaproteobacteria bacterium | reverse complement strand
CCTTGTGTTGAGTTTTCAGTATTTGCTATATCCGTCTGTCTCGACCTGAGCCCCGCCTTCTGTTCAACCAGGCTGCCAAGTTCCTGTAATTCCGTTAGTAATTGGTCGCGTTCATCACCGTCGAGTGTGTCAGCAAGTCCTTGCATTTCTCGAAAAATATATCGCTGCTGCCGACCATACTGTCTCTCGCGGGAGCGACGGATGCGTTGAATCGTTAGTAAATTGTTGTGAAAGACATTTACTGCGTTGGCGATCATACCAACTTCGTCATTACCTGTGTTTCGTTCAATTCTAGCTCGCAAATCACCTTTACTTAGAGCACTGAGCACACTCACCCCCTCAACCAATGGAGCAAATGCGTGTGCCATATACAAATAAACTCCAAACACGGCGAGCGCAAGAAAAACGACTGCTACCAGAAGCGTTCTTTGAGAGATTTGCTGTTGACGGGTAACCAGTTCCGTTACTTCCCTGATGTTAAGCAGCCTGCCGACCAGTCCGCCTAACTCAGCAGTTTGAGGTAAAACAATGACTGAAAAATAGCGGCCTTCATCTTCAATTGTCTGGAGATTGTTTGCTTCAGAAATATCGATCAAACCGCTGTAGCGATCCCACAGATTTTCTCCGGTTGCTGCGAGTACGCGACCTCGTCGATTGACAATAACAACTGAAGCAAAATTGACTTCCTCAAACTCCACTAGTGCTCTGGAGATGTCAAGACCGAGTACACCAAGAGCTAAAACGCTGCCATCATCTCCATAAATTGGAGTACCGTAAACCAGTGCTGTGTTTCGCTGCTTATCATTACCCACTCCCCTGACTGGAATTTCACTTTCGAGCACATCTTCAATTACAGCATTCGAAATGATGGAACTTGGAAATACGGCAGTTTGTGAGGAATAAGCCAACGAACCGTCTGGCAAAATGAGATCGACTCGATCAACCGCTGGTTCAGACTCTAACTCTTCATTTATCTTATTGCCAACTCTTTGGATTTCGACCAAGTTTTCTGATTCCAGTGCGTTTAGAAGTGAACGATTCTCCTGAAGCAGCCAAACAAGATCTTCCATCTCATCGATTAGCCCATCCTTTATCTTGTTCCACAAAATCAGTTGGTCCGCAATAATCTGATTCGAATAGCGTTTGTCGATCAAAACTTCGCGTTGCAATGCCGCGAAAGTAATCGCTGCGGCCACAACGATCGTGACAATTGCGCTGAGTAAACTAATCCGGGTTCGTATCTGCATGACTTACTTTGAACTTTCAGTTCACCCGGTTATCAGTTTTGTGGGGAATTTTTGAAATCAGCGATTGCAATCATGTCCATTGGTGGGTACATCATGACTTCACGGGCAACGTCTATGTTGATCCACAGCTTAAACCGAGACAAACTGACCACAGGCAGATCTTGCGGATTTTGTTTATCAACAAGGATTTTTTCCGCCTGTGTCGCAGCCAGTTTACCAAGCGTGTGGTAATCAGATACCAATCCAAACATGGCCCTCGACCCATTCAGAGGTGCCTGCGTTGATGCAAACGTCGGCAGTCCAGCTGCGATGGCTTCTGAGGTGAATGCATCACCGTGGCGCGTAATAAACGAATCCGGCCCCATATATAACAACTGTGCGCCTTCACTTTTTGCTGTTTGAACTAATTCAGTTAATTTTTCAGGATCAGGTTTACCGTTT
This sequence comes from uncultured Gammaproteobacteria bacterium, assembly GCA_964649525.1. Classification (GTDB taxonomy): domain Bacteria; phylum Pseudomonadota; class Gammaproteobacteria; order Arenicellales; family JAJDZL01; genus JAJDZL01. The sequence goes on along the minus strand of CAZYSR010000138.1, from coordinate 1,741 downwards.
TCTCCAAGGGGAACCGGCAGTACAACCAATTCAAGTCCAAGTTCAGGGGCTGCTTCTTTTAGTGATTCAACATTGATTCTGGAATTGCTGGAAGTCTGATCGTAAATTACAGCAATTTTCTGGAATTTGCCATAGTCGACGATTGCCTTTAGCTGAGACTCAATTGACGCCAGAAACGATACTCCGGTAACCGGGCGTCCGGTGTTTTCGAAACTCTCTACAATTTTTGCGCTGATTGGATATGCAACCAGTACAAACATTCCTGGTATGTCCTGAACAAATTTCTCTGGTTCTTCAGGATTCAACGGGCCGAGAATGCTCAACGTGGTTCCAGTCCCCCACGTGTAAACCAAATCTGGTTTAGTCCGCCGAATTTCGTCGATGATCGGTGGTGCGTTACCTCGATCCAGTTCAAGACTTCGTACAGTCATTCTGACTGGAATCCCGCGCTGACTAAAGTATTCGCGAAAGCCTGCTTCCACTTCCGTTTCACCACGCCAAAGCACCGCGAAAACATCAAATGGACGCGTAAAACCAGGTACATCTTCAGGTTCCATAGCGCTTGACAACGATGCAGTGCCAGATACCAGCACCAGCAAAACTGTCCATACAAATTTTTGAATTTTGTTGTGATTACTCATTTGCCAGTCCAACTTCTGTTTCCATCGGGGTATTGGCTTTAGTCAGATTTGTGATGACAAAGAGGCTGATCAATCCAATCAGTATCACTCCAAATCCGACAATCGCACCCACATAACCAAATCCTGATATCAGGGCAACCGCGATCAACGGTCCCGCCACCATGCCTAGCCGTTCACACAGACGATACACGCCAATTACTGATGCCCTGCCAAGGGTGTATCGATATCTTTCTGCAACTTGTTGAATAATGGAATTTTGCGATGTCAGTGTGAGGGCATGCCCAACGCCAAGTGATGCGATTGCGAGAACAACCGCAGTTGTTGAATCAACATAAACATTGGAAAGCAGTGCTGCAAGGCAACCCAATCCGGCAATGATTGTACCGAGGCTCGCCATAGTGCCATATTTTTCCGTCCGGTCTGCAAAGCGTGCACCAATCGTAAGGCAGAGCAGGGTTGCAATTCCATAAAGCATTAGAATTCGGCCAATCGAAGGTTCATTATGACCAAGATCGTTCAAATAGAGCGGTACTAGATATGCAACAAATCCGGCTACCATCATTTTTCCGGGAATTGCTGCAAAGATGAGCACCGATACAAACCGCAGATCTTTCAGCAGAGTTAGCCAACCCTTAAATCCCAAGATCAGAGCAGGACGGGTTCGCTTTTGATTTGAATCTTCCTCGACTTTTTCCGACTGACCAAATACCTGAAAAATGATCAATCCCGAAATAACTGCCAGTGATGCGGAAAATAAGAAAGTTGCTTCGAATCCAAACCGATCAGCAAGAATACCCCCAATTGGTGGGCCGCAGATTATGCCTGCAAACACCGCCGCCACAAACACACCTGTCGCTGAGGCCCTGCTGTGACGTCGAGCGTTTTGTGAAACCCAGCTCTCAGATGCAATGAATACCAGCCCGTAGCCAATACCTGTCAAAACTCGAAACAGGACCAGATCGGTATAACCCTGGGTATAGAAATTTCCGATAAACCCAATGATTGCCAGAACTGTTCCGGTTAAAAATACTTTCTTAACTCCCACACGGTCTACAAATCCGCCACCCAGCGGAGTTGCAATCATCGCCGCAACCATAAAC
>CAZYSR010000137.1:0-2721 GCA_964649525.1 uncultured Gammaproteobacteria bacterium | reverse complement strand
CAGTTATTTTTACGCATTAACGATTTTGTAATCTACATTCCGATCGCCTTAAATTTCTTGTATGTTGGAAATTCTGCGATTAGAATGCGCGAGTACAAGCATTCAGCTTCTTCTCGGGGCTGGTTCTATTGATTGTCGATCTCCATTCCACAATTGAGAAGTTGTGAAAAATCGTTCGCTCAGCTTTCTCAGGTTCGATGCGCCAAGAAAAAGCGAATCCACGTTATGGTTGGGCATCTTTCACACAGATACTATCAAGTAGCCAGTACATACCAATCCAAATTCTGTCGCCATCGAAAATCTAAACTACACTGCCGTGGACGGTATTGGTTTTACAGTCATTATTGTCTGAGAAATCCACAATGAAATCAGTTAGCTTAACCATGCAATTCACAGAGTAAATTCCAAACCTGTTCCACAAGCGGTCTCTCATTGGCACGGGTACGAAAAACCCGGATTTCAATTGACTGATTCCATGAATTATCGCCAGCTGTAACGAGTCGACCGGTTTTCAAATCTTCTCCGACGAGCATTGACTGCAACCAGGCTAGGCCACGCCCTTCAAGCACCATGTCGCGAATAATCTCACCCATCGTTGCCTCATAAACGGGATTGATATGTAGTTCTACATCCTGGGTGGACATGCGCGCCTGTCGTTGCCATCCGAGTGGGTTTTCGGATGAGAAGCCAATACAGCGAACAGGATTTTCGGCGGTTCCGGGCAGTGCAAACATCGCGTTTCCACACTCGTCCGGTATTGAAACAGGAATCAATTGCTCGGAACTGACTGTGAGGAAGTCATAGCCGATAAGGTCAACGAGATCGGGCATGGTTTGCTGATGAAAACAGACCATGAAATCGATTTCATCGCTGATCAGGTAGTCCAAACAATTGTCAAGATTGTCAGACCTTAGTATGAAACTGCCAATTTCAATTTGTTGTTCAATATCCGCCATAAGATTGGGCAGAAAATGGCGTGCGAGCACGTGTTGGGCACCAATCCGCAATGACTCTAGACCTTGCAGCCCAACTCGGCGAGCACCTACCCTCGCACGATAAGTCGTACGAACAATTTCCACGGCCTGCCTGTAAAAATGACTCCCCGCCCGGGTCAAGCCTACCGGTTGAGAACTTCGATCAATCAACCAGACTCCAAGCCAGTCCTCGAGTTGTTGAATTCGTCTGCTTAGAGTGGACTGGGTGGTATTACGCTCCTTGGCAGCCTTGGAAAAACTCCGCGTAGTTGCAAGTACCAGAAAATCTTCAAGCCATTTGAGTTCCATAGAATTATCCTTCTAGTTATGTAAATCCAATATTATGCATATTTTGCATAATATATCACATCATAATTTTGAGAATGAATTGACTTTTTCGTATAAATTACATATAAGAATCAAAATATCCTAATATTGATGTCTCAGGCGTTATTCCGATATATTATCGAAATAATGCATATATATTGGAGGTAGAAATCATGTTTGAATTCTCTAAACGAATCATACTATCCGCGATATTGGCTGTATTCACAACAGTCAGTACCGGCCCCTTGGTCGTCGCTTTTGCAGATACACCGCAGATGGGTGGTACTCTGGTCATCGGTGCAACATCCACTCCTCGTCACCTAAATCCAGCTGTCCAGTCTGGAACTGCTACAGGAATGCCTGGAACACAAATTTTTGCAACACCGCTCAGATTTGACGAAAATTGGAATCCTCAGCCCTATCTGGCGGAGAGTTGGGCAGTCTCCGAAGATGGTCTAAGCGTGACATTGAACCTGCGCAAGAACGCAAAATTTCATGACGGAGAACCAATAACATCAGAAGATGTGGCATTCTCCATAGAAACGATTAAGAATAATCATCCGTTCAAGAGCATGTTTGATCGGGTTTCGTCGGTTGACACGCCAGACCCACACACTGCCATCCTTCGGTTAACTGCGCCACATCCTGGAATTCTGCTAGCGATGTCTTCGTCATTGTGCGCAATCATACCCAAGCATGTGTATGGCGACGGACAGGATGCAAAATCGCATCCTAAAAATCTTGAACCGATAGGTTCTGGACCTTTCCGATTCGTCGAATACGTCAAAGGGCAGCACATAATTCTTGAAAGGAATCCTGACTACTTCCTTGAAGGTAAACCTTATCTCGACAAGATCGTCTTCAAATACAACAAAAATTCCAATGCCCTTGCTCTTGACGTAGAGCGGGGCGATATTCACCTGCGACTGTTCAACACAAAATCCCGGGAACTTGCCCGTCTCCGTGAAAATGAAAACCTGAATGTAACACCGCGTGGATATGCTGCAATCGGTCCGATTTCATGGCTGGCCTTCAATCTGAATCATCCGATTCTAGGCAAAAAAGAAGTGCGTAAGGCGATTGCCTACGCCATTGACCGTAAGTTCATCAACGAACAGTTGCATGCTGGACTTTCAAAGCCAGCCTATGGTCCCATTGCCATGGGCAATCCGTTGGCTGACCAGGATGCCGAGCGCTACGACTATGACCCTGACAAGGCAAATGCAATGCTGGACGAATCAGGTTATCCCAGAAAGGACGATGGGATGCGTTTCCAGGTTACGCTTGACACCCTCCTGTCTCAACGAGAAGTTGCCGAGTTTCTCAAACCGCATCTCGCCGAGGTTGGTATAGACGTCGACCTGCGTATTCCGCCAGATTTTCCCACATGGTCAAACTGGGTCAAGAATCATGAATTTGA
>CAZYSR010000136.1:0-2635 GCA_964649525.1 uncultured Gammaproteobacteria bacterium | reverse complement strand
TCCGGGTGTTAAGTTCGCCGATATGGATCTTCTTGGCATCCCGCATCGGCTTGTTGTGTCTGATCGTGGTATCGCCAACGGACAAATTGAATACAAAAGGCGCGGCAAAGAGGCTGTAGAACACCTTTCACTCGACGGTCTGACTGAAGTGCTGCTGCAGCGAATCAGTCAATAAGGGTCATCAATTGGGCGGTTGTGCCCAGTTTATTGTAAATCCCTCGGCAGTAAAATCTTCTGCTGGATCAAATACAACCTCGGTGACGTTCGACATCGGTGATCCTTTCCACAGGGCTAACTGCAATTGATTAAATTGTTCCTGGTCACCTTTGGCAAGAAGCTCTATTTTGCCACCCGATATGTTTCGCACCCAGCCTCGAATTCCAATTTCGGTAGCGGCTTCAGCCGCATGTCGACGATAACAGACGCCTTGAACCAGACCTGAAACGGTATATTTACGCGTTTCAATCATTTGCTTTCAAAGCATGTTGCCAATTCGGGACCGGAAGGTATTCTCTGATACGGGCGTGCTGGGTGGTGAAAATTTTCTCGTAAATAATGAAGTTCACGAGAATTTTTTTAACGTAGTTGCGAGTTTCTGTAAATGGGATTGACTCGACCCATGCTGCCGGATCCTTGGCCGGAATCATTTTCTTCCATTGCTTAACTCGCCTTGGTCCGGCGTTATATCCCACAAGCGAATGAACTGCGTTGCCTTCAGTCTGATCAAGCAATGATCGAAAATATGACGTACCCAAATGAATATTGAGTGCCGCTTTCGACAGGTCGTTTCTTGACGGTTTCTTGAGGCGATTCTTTTTCGCAACGTTATGAGCGGTTTTCGGCATCAACTGCAGTAAGCCCACAGCACCGGCACCTGAACGAATATCGTGGACAAACAAGCTCTCCTGTCGCATGATTCCCAAAATCCAGTATTCTGGGACTCGATGTCGGATTGCTTCTTTTCGCACTACGTTAATAAACGGTGAAGGGTGGGAGAGCGTAACTTCAAACTCTGAAGATCGTCCAGATGCAAACATGGCACGAATTGCGCCGTCGTGCCAGTTCCAGGTATGAAACAACGTTGCAGCTTGGACCCAGAAATCCGATTCACCTGCGCGCTTTTTTCGTAAGTGAGTCAACTCGCTCCGCGCACTGTATGGTTTGTTGAACGCAAGCCATTCACGAATGCGCGCGATTGCGGGTTCGGCTTCTAGTAGTGAACCCCGATCTTTCGACTCAGAAATCAGCCCGGCTTGGGACAGGTTGTAAGGCAACCCTAACTGGTCTGCTGCAAGAAATCCATAAAAGTGTCTTTCTTCTGCAATTGAAGTGAGTAATTCCACTGCTTCCCGACGATGTCCGGTTTCGTCAAGCGCTCGGGCACGCCAATAACGCCACTCAATGCTCTGCGCGTCACTATCTGACATCCGGTTGATAGCATTCAGTACGTGTTCCCAGTTTTCTCTCGCCAGTGCATTTCTGACCATCAATTCCAGAGTATTCTTATCGTGAAAAGATTCCGGTAAGTTGGCCAGCATGCTATAGGCGTGAAGATGGCGTCTCCAGCCCAGAATCTGTGCGATCCGTTTTTTGGTATCTTTAAGTCTCTTGACAGCTTCAGGTTCTTTGGATTTCAGTTCCTGCCAGAATGCATAACCGGCATCAGAGTCCTTCCTCGTTATTTTTGCCATAGAGTAGGTGATAACCTGTCGTCCATACTGAGACTGACTCCATTGGTTAATATTCCTTCTGAGCATTGTTCGCGGATTTTTATGAGCCTGATTTAAACGCTTGACCCATTTCTTTACCTCATCGGAGCGTAGTAGACCGCGGAGATACTTCGTCATACTCGACTGATTTTTTTGTGAGGTCAGAAGTATTCGCTGCCAAATCAGATCATCATCAATCAATCCGTGTTTGAGTGCGTAGTCAAACAGCGGATCACACTGTTTGGGTTGAGATCGGGAAACCAGCCAAAGGGGCTCTATGTGTCGCATGGCGTCTTCGCGCGACCCAGAATTCAATACAGCCCTGGCTACAGTACACTTTGTTTCTGTTGTTTCTGAATCTGAGTAGTGCTTGATGATCAACTCCCAGTCTTTTCGCACAATCAATCGATCCAGCCACCAATTTCTAAAACTGCCTGGCAGCGGAACATCGACTCTGGAAATTATTCGGTCAATTTGTCTGTTTGAGTAATCCGAGTGAGTTGCTCGGACTTCTTTAATGATGAGGTAGTGGTAGAGAGGGTAGTCTTTCAGCTCGGGCTTTAATTTCAGCCAGGCTGATACCTTTTTTTGGTTCAACAGCGAATTAGCATCAAGATAAGTTGAGCGTTGCTCATTCAGGTATGTGCCAGCATGGGTGGGGGTCGCGACAAACCACAATACACCCACGAGTGCAATTACACACCATCGATGAGGTGCTGAGTAAAGGTGGCGCATAGAAGACTACGTGTGAGTCAGGGTGCCAGGTTTGCCGGACACTCTAAAATCAGCGGGCAGAAGAATTCGCTGATTCTTCTGCCCGGTTATGAGCGAAATTGGTTATTGAGTGAGTTTTAACTCTCTGAGTAGTTAACCGCATCCTTTCGGATCTACTCCAAGTTGAACGCGAATTAACTGTCAGCAATCAC
>CAZYSR010000135.1:0-2991 GCA_964649525.1 uncultured Gammaproteobacteria bacterium | reverse complement strand
GTGATACGCTCGCTCTCGTGAAACCAGCCGTTGACGCTGCCCTTCTCCGCGTGCGTAGTGGTAAGCCAATGCAACTTTGATCGCAGTATCGACAGCCTCCGATCCAGAATTAACAAAGAAAACCCGATTCATTCCTTCTGGCGTTAACTCAGCGAGCCGGTGAGCCAGATCAAACGATAATTCATGTCCCAATTGGAACGGTGCGGTGTATGCCAGGGTGGCAAGTTGTCGATGTACCGCGTCCGCGATTTCGGGCCGGCTGTGTCCGGCTGCACAACAAAAAAGTCCTGACGAGGCATCGATGATCGGCATTCCTTCAGGTGTGTAAAGATATACGCCTTCGCCCCGCGCAACAATCCTCGGGTCTGCTTTGAAATCACGATTGCTCGTGAACGGCATCCACAAGTTTTCCATTGACTGATGGTCCAGTCGCATCGTCTCAACTCCTCCAGGTCAAATTAGAGTAATTTTTATCAAATGACAATTGTGTAATCCAATTTTCAATTTTACAATCTTGATAACCCTCAATTTTATGGTATCCTCAAAATTCCCAACTAGACACGATAGTCTGTATTAGGAAACCTAAACAAAACCGAATGAAAGCTTACCGAAATCTATTGGAATTTTTCACAACCTACCAACGAAATTCTTGAGCCTCTAAACTATCATAATGGCATCAATTTATCCGACAATCATAATGAAAATCATGGGAGCATTTCACTATGCGAATTGGAGTCCCAAAAGAAACTAAAACAGACGAATTTCGAGTCGGGCTAGTACCCGAAAGTGTTCGAGAACTCACCGAAATGGGACACGACATTGCTGTCGAAACAAATGCCGGCATTGGAATAAGTGCGAGCGACGACGACTACAGAAAAGTTGGGGCAACTGTTCTGGGTACTGCACAAGAAGTCTTTGAACATGCAGATATGATCGTTAAAGTTAAGGAACCGCTAGCACCTGAGCGAGTATTGCTACGCGAAAATCAGATTCTGTTCACTTATCTGCATTTAGCTCCGGACCCGGAGCAGACCCGTGATTTGGTCAATAGTGGTGCAGTATGCATTGCCTACGAAACTGTTACTGACGACAGCGGCGCCTTACCGATTCTCGCACCAATGTCTAAAGTCGCCGGACGGATGGCAGTGCAGGAAGGTGCCTGGTGCCTTGAACGCCCTCACGGTGGTACGGGGATGCTATTAGGCGGTGTACCTGGCGTTGAACCGGCCAAAGTCGTCATCATTGGTGGTGGCGTTGTTGGGACGCATGCGACTCACATCGCTGTCGGTATGGGTGCTGATGTGTGGGTGCTCGACCGAAATGTAAAGGTGCTCGACAATCACTGGGTACAGTTCGGTCGCTCCACTAACGGGGTTTATTCAACTCGGAGCATGCTCGAAAAACATGTCGTTGATGCTGATCTCGTGATTGGCGCGGTGCTTGTACCTGGCGCAACTGCACCTAGATTGGTGAGTAAGGAAATGATTCGCCAAATGCGGCCGAATTCTGTCGTAGTAGACGTTGCCATTGATCAGGGAGGCTGTTTTGAAACGTCCCGTGCGACCACTCATTCTGAGCCGACGTACCGAGTCCACGACGTGACACACTACTGTGTAGCCAATATGCCAGGCGCAGTGCCGAAAACTTCAACGTACGCCCTGAATAATGTAGTACTACCATTCTGCGCAAATATTGCCAATTTAGGATATAAAAAGGCACTCCAGCAAGACTCCAATCTTAGGGCTGGACTGAACATCTGTCATGGCAAGGTCACGTACCGTGAAGTTGCCGAAAGTCTAGGCTATAACTACGTTTCCGCTGAAACTGCGCTAGCCGCAGCCTAATCGTCTGCTACATCAAACCACCCAAAACTAAAGAAACAGGAGAAAGTCATGCCAAAGATGACGTCAAGTGAGGCTTTTGTGGAAACTCTTGCATCCTACGGCGTTACCGATGTATTCGGAATCGTGGGATCCGCATATATGGATTCACTGGATATATTTCCAGCCGCGGGAATTCGGTTTATTCCAACCGTCCATGAACAAGGTTCCGCGCATATGGCGGATGGATACGCCCGTGTAAGCGGCAGACATGGCGTTTGTATTGGTCAAAACGGACCAGGCATTACTAATTTCGTTACTGCAATTGCAGCCGCCTATTGGGCGCACTCTCCGGTTGTTGCGATTACTCCAGAAACCGGTAGTGGAACAATTGGCCTTGGTGGATTTCAAGAAACCGAGCAATTGCCGATTTTTTCCAAAATCACCAAATATCAGGCTCATGTAAATGGCCCTGGACGCATGGCAGAATTGACCGGTCGATGCTTTGATATGGCAATGGCAGAGCGAGGGCCGACGCAACTGAATATTCCACGTGATCATTTTTATGGTGATGTGGATGTCGACATTCCTGAGCCACGAATAATTGAACGCGGTGCTGGCGGATCATCAGCACTCGACGATGCCGCACGAATTCTTGCCGAAGCTGAATTTCCAGTGATTCTTTCTGGTGGCGGTGTCATCATGGACGACGCGGTAGACTCCTGCATCGAACTGGCTGAATATCTGTCCGCACCAGTCGTGAACAGCTACCTGCACAATGATTCGTTTCCGGCCAGCCACAAATTGTGGTGCGGCCCACTCGGATATCAAGGGTCAAAAGCTGGCATGCGACTCATCTCGAAAGCGGATGTGGTTGTCGCACTTGGCACCCGGCTTGGTCCATTTGGCACATTGCCACAACATGGTATGGACTACTGGCCAAAAGATGCAAAGATCATTCAAGTCGATGTCGATTACCGAAAAATTGGACTGGTCAAGAAAATCGCGGTAGGAATCTGCGGGCAGGCTGGTGAATCTGCATCTGCCATTCTTGAGCGGTTGAAAAATCGGGAAAAGATTGCCTGCATGCAGAACCGAGATGAAAGGGAACAGGAAATTGCCCAAGAAAAACAGGCTTGGGAGAATCTGTCTCTTATACACATCTCCGAGC
>CAZYSR010000134.1:0-17293 GCA_964649525.1 uncultured Gammaproteobacteria bacterium | reverse complement strand
CAATTCTAGCGGTGGCAAGTGCAGCAATCAATGCTTCCGGAATCATGGGCATATAGATGCAAATTCGGTTGCCTTTTTTGACGCCTCGCTCCTTCAATACATTAGAGAGTTTGCAAACTTGAGCATGTAATTCCCGGTAAGTGAATGTACGAACTTCTGAGGCATCGTCACTCTCCCAAATCAAGGCGATTTTGTCCCCACGGGATTCCAAATGCCGGTCAAGGCAGTTATAGGCAGCATTTAACTTTCCACCTTCAAACCATTTGATATGGCCTGAATTGAAATCATACTCGCCGACTGAATCCCATTTTTTGAACCAGTGCAGAAATTTTTCAGCTTGTTCGGCCCAGAACTCATTTGGATTTTCAACGCTTCGATTGTACATCTCAGCGTATTGCTCAGCAGTTACGTTGGCATTTGCTGCTAAATCGGAGGGAATAACGTAAATTGGTGAATCAGACATATCTATTTCTCCTATGTCTATGTCTATCTTTGGAAGATAGATGCAATTTATAGGGGATTGAACTGCATTTGTTATCAAGCCAAACTGTTGGTTCGACGCAGGAATTGATGGACTGCAGTTGTCTCATACAGGGTTATCTCCAGTTATGTTTGCCCCAAAGTTTCTCAACTCACAGAAAAGAATTTCAAAACAACCTTGACAGGCCATCAACTATTGAACTAACTGAGTATTGTAATGCGAACTTCTGACCAGATACAACGCTCTGGCTGATGATGCCGACAATAGTTCAATATTGCACTGCAATATAAATCCTTATGTGCAGAATGTCAACTCTTTTTGTAAAGGAACATGAATCGTTTCATCTTGGGGTTGGAATTAACAATTAATGCTTTAATTACATATATTAAGAATTAACACTGTTCCAATTTAACTAGTTAAATCTTATCTGATAGTACAGGAAGAAGATTTATCTTATATTGTGCTACTGCACAATAACCTGAGCACATACATAAATCGCTATGGGACAGTTCGATTGAGACTCTAATCAAATCGTTATTGGCTATCAAGGAATTCAGGTATCGAATTTTGGCTACATGACGGTGAATTCGGAATCCAACTTTATAATTGATATTCTGTGAATGTGTAAAGATTCACCTTCAAAATACTCGTCGATAATTGAGACCTGAGGACTGTAAGATGACTGGATGCAAAGTTAGACAACCAACGGACATCTATTGTGAGACAGGGATGGTCAAGAAAACCGCATTGCTCGTATGGGTGTTTGCAGTTGTATTTTTCGCATCATCACCCGTTGCTGCGAATTCCTTTGAATCGGCCCAAGCGGCATTCAATGACGGTCGTTTTCTTGAAGTCGTTGAGATAGCCGAAGCGCTCAATACCGTCGAGGCATTGACGTTGGCGACTGCATCTTTAGTGATCTACGGCTTTTATATCGCTGAAGACGAGGATCAGCAACCAATCTTCGTACGTGCCATGGAACTAGGAGAGAAGGCAGTCAACCTTGATCCCGACAATGCATTGGCTCACCTGCGCTGGGGTCAGGCAATGGGACGTTATGCACAGACCATCACTACCATAAAAGCGTTGCGTGAAGGTTACGGTAAACGGATCCGCGAGGAGTTCGAAACGGCAATTGCACTCGATCCAAACCTGCCCAAGGCTCACACCAGCCTGGCAAGCTGGCATTGGGAAGCCATCAAGAAAGCTGGGATCGTCGCTCGTGCGACCCTTGGTGCATCCAAGAAGACTGGTGCTAAACATTTTGAGGAGGCTCTGAGCTTGGCTCCACAGTCAAAGGAGGTGCTTTTTGACTATGCCCGAGGTCTGTTGGTACAGGGCAAGCGCAAGAATCGCGATTTGGCCCGCGAGTATCTCATGCGCTCAATTAACATTCCGCCACTAAACGCTTATGATTATCTGCTTGATGAAGAATCGAAGAGGAAATTGGCGAAACTCGATGAATGATGCGCCTGCTTGTGGGCGAGCAGTGTTGCTCGATTCGCAGGTGCGTCAATAGTAGCCGATCATGGTCGTTGTGGTGGTTACGCCAGTCTATTGAGAAGACGGTTGACGTGGCAGATGCAGCCGACAACTTGGTTCAGTTTCAGTATCTTTCCATCATCACATCCAGCGTTGTGAAGTGAGTCGACTTTCGATTTTGACAAGTGTTCATTGTGCCTTTTCTACCTTCGTTACCGACTTTTCACTAAACCGCAATTTCTTCACGATCCGATCGCGTTTCGGTTCCGTCAAATCAATCAACAGCACCCACTCACCCATCATTTCCAAATCAATCTGAATCTGGTATTGACCGGCCACATCCAAAGGCACAGCTGCTACTGGTCGAACGTTGTGAGCGCCAGGCATGGATGACATTTCCGCACCCACTGTAAATTCGGCATCAATGATAGGATCTCTACTCTTTTTGCCCACAATTGAAATCATACATTCGTAAACAAGTCTCTGATCTGTCGCCTCACAGGAGACCTCCGCGTCGATTCTTTCGTCAGCGAATGTGAGTGGCGGCACGAGAAGTAAAGTAAGTAAAAGTGTGAATTTGAATTTCATATGCACGTCTCTCGTACGGTGATTCTCATTTAACCTCGACTCCCAAATAGTTTGAGACTAGATGGTCATCTGACAGCAATTCTTTCACAGTTCCTTGCTGCGTTATATACCCACTTTCGAGCACATAAGCACGGTCCACAAACTTCAGAGTCTGCACAACATTCTGTTCTACTACCAGTATTGTTAGTCCGTCGTTTCGCAATTTAACAATTAACTTAAAGACACCTTTAGCCATTTTCGGTGACAATCCAAGCGAAGGCTCATCCAATAGTAACAGTCTGGGTTTTGAAACAATTCCCCTGGCAATCGCTAGCATTTGAGCTTCGCCACCACTCAAACTGGCGGCAGGCTGATTTAGTTTGCTCATTAGTGTTGGAAATATTTTGTTTAACTCCGCATATAAACCTTGACGTAGCACAAATCGGCTTTGTTGATAGTTTGCGATATGCAGATTTTCCTCGACACTAAGTGAACCAAAAACCAATCTTCCTTCAGGAACCTGAACAATTTTTCGAGCAATAACTTCGTGTGAAGACAGTTTTTGAATTTGCTCGCCATGAAAAATAATTTGACCGCTTTGTACATTCGTTACTCCCGATATTGCATTGAGTATTGAAGATTTTCCTGCACCATTTGCACCGATGATCGAAACGATTTCACCCGCTTGCACTTCCAACGATACCCCATGGACAGCGTCAATACCGCCATAAGAAATTTTCAAATCACGGACTTCAAGCATCGACTTCCTCATGTTCACCCAAGTACGCTTCGCGTACCCGGCTATCTAAAAGTATCTCCTCTGGCAATCCCTCAGTAATTTTCTGTCCAAAGTTGAGAACACAAGTGCGATTACAGACTTCCGTAATCAGTGCCATCTTATGTTCAATGACCACGCACGAGCGATTTGAGGATGCGATGTCGTTGATTAGACGTGCTATTTCATCAGTTTCCTTGGTTGTCATTCCACCTGCTGGCTCATCAAACAGGATCAGCTTGGCATTCGATACCAATACGCGCGCAATTTCAAGCCGTCTACGTAACGGCAACGGTAGGTGCTTGGCAAGCACATTTCGAAAATCCAGAAGATTGACTTCCTCAAGCACCTGTTCAATTCGACTATTGACACTGCGCTCTGCGACAGACTGCGGGCTTAACAGGCGGGTTAACTTAGAAGATTTCTCACTATGCTGTGCAACCCATACATTTTGAAACACAGTCATGGTCGGAAAAAGCCGAACATTCTGAAAGGTTCGCCTGATGCCAAGATTTGATATCCTGTGACTTTTCCAACCTGTGATATCAACCCCCTCAAAGTAGACGCGTCCCGCATCCGGCTGATAGACTCCAGTCACAACATTCAAGAGCGTTGTTTTTCCTGATCCATTGGGACCGATTATGCCCAGAACATCTCCGGTGTCTACTTCAAGGTCTATCCCGGAGAGTGCTGAAACAGCTCCAAATCGTTTATCGATACCCTTGAGAACGAGCATGATTGATTCTAATCACTCGCGTTTTGATCCAGTGAACTCGTTCCTCATCCAGTAGTCCGCGTGGCATAACGATTAATAGGATGGCAACCAGTCCTCCAAACACAATCATCCGATACCCTTGGATGAATCGCACTGCTTCCAAAAACCCGATGTCAATTACGACTCCAATTAGCGGACCGAAAACGGTACCCAAGCCACCAATCAATCCATAAGCGAGAGCATGAACGCCTAACATCACATTAAAGAACTGTGGTTCAACATACGTGGTAAAGTGGACATACAGTGCGCCGCCAATCCCGGCAACAGCACCCGCAAGACCTGCCGACAGGATGCGATAACGAACAGTGTTCAGTCCCTGCATCTCAGTCAGCAAATCATCAGAACCGAGCATTCTGAAAATCGATCCCAGTCGAGAACGCTCAATGATGAAAAATACCAAAAGGACTAGAGCCAGCAAACCATAAATGAGAAACATGAACTCGACTAAACTGATATCGCGCTCAAACATCCAGCGTATGCCATGGAATCCGTCTGCTCCCATTGGACCAACCATCTCTCCATCAACTTCAATCTGAACTTCAACGATCAGCAGCACCAGACGTACCATTTCTGCAAATGCAAGGGTTGAAATCGAAAAATACATCCCGCTGAGCCGCAGAGTCAATGCGCCTACAGCCATCGCCATCAGTCCTGCCAACAGCGCACCTATGAGTATTCCTGCCCATATCGGGTATGAAAGCATCGCGGTCATCACTCCAGCAGCATAAGCGCTAAGCCCAAAGTACGCTTGCTGACCGAAAGAAATTTCGCCAGTAATCAACAGTATGTAAGCGGAAATTGCCAAAAACGCAATCATTCCAATATTACAGATGACGGTGATTACGTAACTGTCCATCTACTAAACTCTTCGAAATACCAGTTCTTCTCGACTAAGAATTCGTTGCCCCAAAAGACCACCAGGGCGCAGAATAAGCATGACAAAAAGCAACAGATACGCACTCAGGTCTTTGTATTCATTTCCCAGGTACCACAACGCGTGGGCTTCCACGATGCCAAGCAACAATCCACCCAGTATTGCACCTCTCAATGATCCCATGCCACCCAGCATCATTGCAATTAGTCCTTTAAAGGTGGCCCAAAGCCCGAAAAATGGCGTAATCTGCTGATCGGTAGTCAAGATTGCAAATCCAGCAACACCTCCGACAACGGATACCAATGCGAAAGCACAAATCATGATCCAGGCCGCATTGATTCCCATGTACACAGCAGCACTTGGATTCTCAGAAATCGCTCGTAATGCTAGTCCGAATTTAGTGTGTCGAAGCAGAAAGTGCAAAATTAACACCATGCAAACGGCCATTAACAGCATGGTTGTCTGTTCAGACCGCAAAAGGAATGGACCTAACTCAAACGATTCGGTAACAAACAGATTGGGAAATTCATAGGTTCGTTCTGGAAGCAGATGAATCGCAACCTCTTCCAACTGCATCCAGATGACAAAACTGGACACCATTGAGGCAAGCGCAACATCACGGCGAATCGCGCGAAAACACAGACGTTCTACATACAAACCGACTAGTACTGTTGACATAACGGTTGTTAAGGCAACCGCCAGCACATGAACGTCATAGTTGACGTGTAACCAGGTCCCTACATAGGCGCCTAGCATGATGCTAGCGCCAAACGCAAGGTTGATACGACG
Source organism: uncultured Gammaproteobacteria bacterium (assembly GCA_964649525.1). Lineage (GTDB taxonomy): Bacteria > Pseudomonadota > Gammaproteobacteria > Arenicellales > JAJDZL01 > JAJDZL01. The sequence goes on along the minus strand of CAZYSR010000134.1, from coordinate 11,550 downwards.
CATAACACCGAATACGATCGTGAACCCGATCGCGAGTAATGCGTATGAAGAACCGAACATCACACCGTCAACCGTATTTTGTACGAAGTCAATCACGGTGTATCAGATTGGTAGGTAATCTATTCTTTTTTTGAACCGAGGTATGCTCGATGAATTATTTCGTCCTCTTCGAGTTCCCCTGGTGTACCTGAGAAGGTGATTTGACCATTTTCGATCAGGTAGAACCGGTGAGCTACTTTCAGCGCCATACGTGCGTTCTGCTCTACCAGAAATATTGTGACTCCGTTTGAGTTCAAATCTTGAATCAACTCAAATATCTCTTCAACAATCAGCGGCGCCAACCCCACCGACGGTTCATCCATGAGTAAAATTCTTGGGCGAGTCATCAGACCTCGGGCAATCGCGAGCATCTGCTGTTCTCCCCCGGACAAAGTCCCGGCTAGTTGATTTCTGCGCTCGGCCAGACGAGGGAACTGCTGATACATCTCATCAGTGTCTGCCGCTACCTCCTCTGTCGACAATTTCCTTGAGAATGCGCCGGTGCGAAGGTTTTCTTCCACACTCATACGTGGAAACACTAATCGATTCTCAGGGACAAGAGCGATTCCTCGCGACACAACCTTCGCAGCCGATAGGTGTGTTACGTCATTACCATCCAAGATAACCGAACCGGCATCCGCCTTGAGTATTCCGGCGAGCGTAAACATTGTGGTAGTCTTACCAGCGCCGTTTGGCCCGAGCATACAGGTAATCTCATGCTCAACGGCTTCCAGATTGACTTTCCTCAAAACTTCGATGTTCCCATAAGACGTAACGAGGTTCTTGACACTTAACATTTCGTCAGTCCACATCCGAGTTTGTTGTCCCTAAATAGGCTTCCTGGACAGATGGATTTTGCTGCACTTCTCGCGGTGTACCTGCTGCAATCTTGCAACCGAAGTTCAGCACGACAATCTTTTCTGTGACTCCCATAACGAGTTCCATAACATGCTCGACCAGGACAATGGTCACTCCAGAGTCTCTCACCTTGGAGATTCGTAAGCTTAAATCTTCGATCTCTTGCTGGTTCATACCTGCTGCTGGCTCGTCCAGCAGCAACAGTTTGGGACGAGTTGACATTGCTCGGGCAAACTCTAATCGCCTCTGCTCTCCGAATGCAAGGTTTGAGGCTAATTCATCGCTTTTTTCACTCAATCCGGCAAAATCGAGCAACTCCGCAATCTTTTCTCGTGTTTGGTGCGTCGTGCCAAACCATCGAGGAAGAAATCTTTGCGTAGCAACATCATCAGGAGAATTCTGTGCAACCAACAGGTTTTGCCAAACCGACAGATTTGGAAACAAACGAATATTCTGAAACGTGCGGGCCACTCCAGCTCTCAAGCGCTGATGCGGTGGCATTCCGTTCATTGTCAGTCCACAAAATGTTACCGTCCCTGACGTTTCTGGATACACACCGCAAATCAGGTTGATCGTTGTACTCTTTCCGGAACCATTTGGCCCAATCAGGCCGAAGATCTCACCTTCACTAACGGACATATCCAATTTTTCTACCGCTTTGACACCGCCAAAGTGTTTTGTCAAGCCACGGAGTTCAAGCATTGGAATTTTTCCGTTTGTCTAGTCCGAATGCACGCATCAGAATTTGCGTGGTGCGGGCGTCAAACAAACCCGAAGGCTTCAGGTTCATCGCAATCACGATCAGCAAGCCAAACGCTATATTTCGCCAGTCACCCATGAATCTCAGTCCTTCCACCAGAACACCCTGAATAAAAATGACTGCTACTAGCGTCCCGAATACACTTCTAAGACCACCTAGAATTGGATAGGAAATCGCGAATGTTGCAAGCAACACAGTAAATGTCAGATGGTCAACGTAGGTAGCAGTATGAGCATATAGACCGCCACCAATTCCTGCTATGAAACCTCCTGCGGTCATAGCCGATACTTTAACTGTAGTGAGACTGATGCCAACACTTTGCGCGGCGAGTTCATCTTCACCCACTGAACGCAATACAGCACCCGTACGTGTTCGATCCATCCACCACAAGACCGCCATTACAAGGATGACGAATACCCAAACAAACAGAGTGATTTCTAATGCAGACCATCCATTGGCAACAAAGTAACGAATCTCTCGAAAACCATTGGTACTGTCCGGTCCTACCGTGATGTCACCTCGGGGAACACGCCAGCTCAAATTAAAGAAGAACAGACGGACAAATTCGCTAAATGCGATGGTTGCAACCACTAGCATCAGCCCCTTTACACGCAACGCAGGAAAACCCACAAGAAATGCAAAGAACGCCGCGATGATTGCGGCGATCAATAAAGCCGGCAGGATCGGCAGTTGAAAAATAACAGTAAGGATTCCTGCCGTATATGCACCAATTGCGAAAAATCCCGCTTGTCCTAGCGAGAGTTGCCCGGTCAGCATCAGGATATATGCAGACAACCCTAGGAGTGTGTGAATTCCAATGAGTTGGACGAGTCCGAGGTAATATGCCATCTCAATCAGTCGCGGTCAATAGCTGTTCCAAAAATTCCCTGGGGTCTGAATACGAGGAAAACAAACAATAGCAGAAGTACATACATATCACGTTCGTTCACGCCGCGAAAATACAGAAACAGATTTTCAAATCCGCCAACCAGCAAGCCAGCAATAATTGCTCCAGGAATCGACCCGAGGCCGCCCATAACTGTCACAATCAAACCTTTAACAGTCAGGGGTATGGTGATCAAAGGTGACAGCACTCCTACAGCGGAAGCTGTCATAGTTCCAGCTACACCGCCAAGTAAACCAGCCAAGACAAATGTTGTGGCGTTGGTCCTGTGTACATCAATCCCACAAAGTTGGGCAGCAACGTCTTGTTGAGAAACTGCACGTGTCGCCAAGCCGAGTGGAGTTCGATACAGTACGTACAGCAGGCCAATCGTGCTCAGCAGGCTGATAACCAGAACAAACAACAGGTCACCCCGGACCCCGAATGGTCCTACTTCGAGCATTACATCGTCGAATAAAGCAGGAAACGTTAGAGGAGAACCTGCGGTTACGTGTATGATGATTTCATCGATCAGGAACAATGCCCCAATTGAAGCCATCAACGCGGCTAAGTGGCTATTGATAGGTATGTATCGAAAACAGGTTACATACACGATGAAGCCAATGCAACCTGAAGCGATAGCTGCAATTAAAAAAACCAGCGGTGCTGGTGCATTAATGAATACAAACGCGGCGAGACCCAAATAGGCTCCGGCCATTGAAGCGGCAGCGTAAGTCATATTTAGCTTACGCATGGCGCCAAAAATGAGGGTAAAACCTATTCCAATTAGGGAATAGGTCGTTCCAAACAGCAGACCATCGCCAATGGTTTGGGTAATCTCGACAAACTCAAACCAGAAATCACTCATGACCCGACACTACACTGCACGCCGCGTCAACCGGCACCACCAAAACCTTTGGTTGATGATACCGGTCGACTATTCTGTTTACATTATCAAGTGTCGTAGGGAGAGATTGAATCAGTCAGGTAATCCTTCACAAATATCAATTTTCCCTAAAATAAACTCTTGATACTGCAGGTAACAAAATTCAGTTACCTCTTAGCGTTGCACAACAAGTTGGCAACTAGCGTGGGTCGTAAACAACCTTCCACTCGTTACTTTGGGCTTGAACGAAAACAAACGGTTTTACCGACTCACCTTCATCCTGAATTCGTGAGATTTCGCCCATGAGTCCATCAACAGTGGACAGTGCTTCAAGGCCATCACGGATCTTTCTTCGATCTGCCATCAGAGTATCAGAAGTTGCCATCACACCAGTTGATTCGACAACCTGTTTAATGATGTGCGCATTCTCCCAAGCTGCTGCACTGTGCAAGTCTGCAGCTCCACCATTGGCTTCCGCCAAAGCAGCGACATTAGCCGCGGCTGGCGTGATTGGCGCAAATCCAGTCGGAATGTAGATACCTTCCGCCGCATCAGCACAGCCTTTCAGTGTTTCAGCACTAGATGAACTGGTCAATCCCACCAACACTGCTGGTTTGATTCGCTGGCGTTTCATTTCCTTCAACATGCCGCAGGTGGTAAACGGATGTGATGAAACAATCATCATGTCTGCACCCGATTTCTTGAAAGCTCGAGCTTGAACTGAAAAATTTGTATCGGCCAACAACCAATTGGATGATTTGGAAACTTCTAATACATTTTCATAACCTTCTCTGACCTTACCGGTGACGCCTTCAATGCCGCCACCAACCCATTCGAATCCGTGCTTCTTGGCCATCGGAACAATGACAATGGCAAAAGTCAGTTTAGAGTGGGCTTGATCGGTTTCAGTACCACCGTAAATTGTTTTCACATCCGGATATTGCCCACGCAACCATGCGAACATTTCGTCATACATCGTGATTTCATTCGGAACGTTACGAAACGTCCACTGCGACTTTTTGGCAAGCCCCGGACGTATGGCAGTGTCGGTGAGGATTGGGAATTGCAATCCAGTATCGGCTGCGTCATCAACGGTCTTCTGAAAAATTCCATACATGGCTGCAGCCGCACCAGAACAGGTCGGTCCAATTCCGATCAAAGCTTCAGTCTGTGATTCTACTTTTCGGGCGACCGAGATAGCCTGATCTGCGTTACAGGCTGAATCATAGTATGTGATCTCCATTGGTACCATGGTGCCATCACCAAGTTTTACACCACCGGAATCATTGATCGCTGCTACTGCAGCTTTAAGTACAGCTTCAGAGTTTACACCAAACGATCGTAATGGTCCGGATTTGGCTCCCCAACCGGCAATTTTTACGGTTCGATCAGCGGCAACCAGTTCCTGCGAAACCACTAGCGAGGCGGTCACAAGCAAACTGGCCGCAAATAAGACGAAGTATTTTCCTTTTCTGAACATAACTAGCTCCTCTTTAGTATGTAGATGCATCTGAAAGTGCAATAACATGCTTTCCGTTGCATCTAACTGTTCAAATTTTGGCTAATCCAGCCAAATTATTTTCTGGAAGCTATGTCAACATTCTACATGATATTGATAGAAACTACAGACAACTGATTTCGGAATCAAAAAGATTGTAGGTGCATCACCCAATTTCTGTTGCGACCGTGCATTACACATTTGTGGACAATACTTCAATCGCTACTAGCCGGTTTGTCCAAACTATTGACTATTTTGTAGGTCTGTAGCACAATGATTGCACTGCAATTACTACATGTTTTGGAAATCGGGAATCTAGCGGAGGCGCAACCATGGCAAGTATCACGATTCGCAAACTTGATGATGATGTAAAGACGCGCCTGCGGGTGCGCGCTGCCGAGAATCATAGATCTATGGAGGAGGAAGCAAGAATTATTCTACGTGAGGCCGTTGGTCATAAATCTAGTTCCAGGAGTCTTACCGAGATTATCGAGTCACATTTCGGACCCGTCAATGGTGTAGACCTGCAGTTGCCACGGCGCGAGGCAGGGCGAGAACCGCCATTATCTGAATAGTATTGCGGATATGTCTGTGCTCCTAGATACCAACTTGGTGTCTGAGTTAATTCGTAAAGCGCCTGATTCGGCTGTCAAGAGGTGGGCCTCCGCCCAGTCCTTGGAAAACCTAAATTTTTATCAATTGGGGAAGTTGAGTTGTATTTTGGCGAGGCAATTCTCCCTCCAGGTCGTCGGCGGAAGATGTTGCCCTCTAAAATAGAAAACTTGCTTAGTGAATCGTTCGAGGGTCTTATACTGCCATTCAACAGTGAAGCAACTCAGGCTCTTGCCAAAATTGCGGCTGCCCGCCGTTTCGCCGGATATTCTGTTGCGACAGCAGACTGTCAGATTGCTGCAATTGCGCGTTCCCGAGGCATGGCGGTAGCGACCCGCAATGTCCGTGCTTTCGAATAAACGGGTATTGAGATCATCAATCCTTGGACCGCGAAGTGAGGGTACAACAACTCCCTTGCGCGCGTTTGAAATATGTATCAAAGTAGTAGTAGTTTACGGATAGTTTAGGTTCTAAAAAAATACGAATGTGCAGACTCAAAGTGAATAGACTGAATCAGAGTGCGGTTTCAGCACAGTGAAATTCACTACCCAGAAATTATTTGCTCTGCCAATCTACAGCTAGTTGATTGTCTACTTCATTCTGCTCCTATCAACCCAAGTTAAGTAAATCTAAAGTTTAGATTGTCGAAATTATCTCAGGTGGAGTAAATGCGGTTACGGACGGCACTTCGCCATCAATTTTTTCTACCTTGACAAGGCAGGACATCGCGGCTGGTCCCTGTGCTAGGCCAGACGTTCCGCGATCATGAGTGACCATGTTGGCATTTCCATGCTTGCAGACAAGCGTATCCGCGTTTGGATCTACAGGGTCTAGCCATGCTCCGGTAGCAATTTGAATGACACCTTCTTTCAAGTTGTCATCAACTACAGCAGTTGCGTAAAACGCTCCTCTAGTGTTGTGTACTCTAACCGCTTCACCATCCCGAATCTTTCTCTTTTCGGCATCTTTGGAACTTATACGGAGTGGTTCACGACCATTGACTTTGTGTGAACGGCTATACGCACCGTGGTCCAACTGAGAATGTAAGCGTGGAACAGGCTGATTGGATATCAAGTGAAGACAGTCTTCATCAATACCCTCCTTACCCAACCATTCCGATGGTGGCATCCAGGTCGGATGTCCCGGACAATCGTCGTAGCCAAAGGAATCAATTTTTTGAGAGAATATTTCAATTTTTCCACTTGGTGTTCTTAGTGGTTTGCCATCGGGATCGTTGCGATATGGCTCAAGCAAGACCCCAGGTTTGGAAGGTGTGTCAACCTGCATACGACCTTCTTGCACAAAATCATCGAACTCGGGAAATGGAGTCCCCTCGGCAATGGAGCGGTCTCGAGTTTGTTCGAACAGGTATCGAATCCACTCGCTTTCATCTCTACCTTCCGTAAACTCCTCATCAAAACCAAGTCGCTTCGCAATGCCAGAGAAAATTTCGTAGTCGGTTCTGGCTTGTCCGAATTTAGGCAGTACCTGATCCATGTACACTGCATAACAATCCCTTGGGGATGAGGATACATCACTTCGTTCTAACATTGTTGCTGCCGGCAATATGATATCTGAGTATCGGGCCGCAGCAGTCCAGAAGCAGTCATGAATAATTGTGCACTTTGGCTTGCGCCAGCCCTCAATCAAACGATTGAGATCCTGGTGGTGATGAAACGGATTTCCACCGGCCCAATAGATTAGCTCGATCTTTGGATATTGATGCGTGGTACCGTTGTAAGTGAAATCGCTACCCGGGTTATGTAGCATGTCGGAAATTCTTGCCACCGGGATAAAGCTCTTCATTGATAGAGAGTTTTGACCAACTGGATAGTTCTCCCATCTGAGGCGACCGATATGGTTTCCGACACCGTTGGTGGAAGAGTAGCCAAATCCAACTCCTCCTCCTGGCAACCCAATTTGTCCCAACATGGCAGCAAGAGTAATTGCCATCCAGTAGGTATGCTCCCCGTGTTCCTGTCGCGTCAACGCCCAACTTACGGTCAGCAACGTTCTTTTGCCCGCCATCTCAATCGCAAGTGAACGAATCTCATCTTCTGAAATTCCGCATATTGATGAAGCCCAGGCTGCAGTTTTAGGCTGCTGGTCGATGTCACCTCGAAGGTAAGCTTCAAATCGCTCGTAGCCTACACAATACCGGTTTAGAAACTCAAGATTGTGTAAATCGTTTTCCAGTAATGTGTATGCAATACCTAACATCAGCGCGACATCGGTATTGGGAACAATTGGAAACCAGGTAGGATTTAATCCGGGGCGACTGTCATCGCGTATCGGACTAACGCTGACAAATTTGACACCAGCATCAGCAGCTTTTTGTGTGTAATTCTTCTGCACATGGCGAGCGTGGCCACCGAACTCAACCTGAGTATTCTTGAGCGGTAGTCCACCAAAGGCTACGAACACATCTGTGTTCTCAATGATTGATGGCCAGGCAGTGCAGTTGACCAGCAAAATAAAAAAGTTTCCCATCACATGTGGAAGTATCACTTCCGCTGAGGCGAAACTATAGGAATTAATCGAATAAGTGAAACCACCAAACAGGTTCAAAAACCGATGCAGTTGGGCAGGGGCATTGTGAAACTTGCCTGCACTTGCCCAACCGTATGATCCTGCATAGATTGCTTCATTTCCGTAGTTGGATTTGATTCGCGTTAGTGCATCAGCTGTAATTTTTTCTGCTGTATCCCAGGAAACTGCAACAAACGGTTCCCGGCCTCGGCCTGAAGGGTCCGCCTGAAATCCGTTTTCATAGAAGCTCTTTCGAATTGCTGGTTGGCTGATTCTGACTGGATGGTTGTAGGCATCTATCCAACCTTCTGAAATTCTGGAAGGGTCAGGGTCATAGTCGACACCTCGCATTTCTACAAGATTTCCATCTTTAAGAACAGGTAAGTATGCTCCCCAGTGTGTAGCCGTCTGCAAAGGACGTTGCGGCGCGATTGTTTCCATAAGCGTCGAGGACTCTGGTTTTGAGATCAGAATGGATGGTAAGTTAATGATTTTCAGCGATTATAACAGGAGGAAACTTTGTCAATTTGCACCATACACTTACTGGATGAGCTATGTAGTGCGATTCGAAGTCATTGACAAGAATTTTAAATTGCTTCAACTAGAGTTGATTTAATTGAGTCACTTTTATAAGTAAAGGAGATTGCGCAGTGATTCGTAAATTACTTCTGTCACTAACGATACTGTTGGTTTTAAGCTTTGGTGTTGTAAAGGCTGATCCTCAGAAGTGGGATATGCCACTCGCATATTCTGCGACAAATTACCATTCAGAAAATGCAGCTGCTTTTGCAGCCGTAGTTACAGAGGCAACCGGGGGCAGTCTGACAATCATCACTCATCCAAATGGCTCTCTCTATAAAGGTGGCGAAATATTCCGTGCTGTTCGTACTGGGCAGGCTCCAATCGGTGAGCGATTAATCTCCGCTTTGGGAAATGAAGATCCACTTTTTGAACTGGACACCTTACCATTTCTGGCCACAAATTTTGCAGATGCAAAGAGGTTACATGAAGCGGCCAAGCCTGACGTGCAAGAATCACTTGCAAGCAAGGGTGTGATGATGCTCTATGCAGTTCCCTGGCCTCCACAGGGAATCTACAGCAAGAGCCCAATCAACAGCGCTGCTGACCTGAAGAATGCCAAATTCCGTGCCTACAATTCTGCCACAGTCAGACTGGCTGAACTGATGGGTGCCGTACCCACTAAATTTGAAGTGGCTGAGTTGTCACAGGCATTTGCAACCGGACAGGCGGAAAGCATGATCTCATCAGCCTCGACAGGATATGACACGAAAATTTGGGAATATGTCGATTTCTGGTATGACGTACAAGCTTGGTTACCGAAGAATATGGTCATCGTCAACCTTGATGCGTGGAAAAATCTTGATGAATCTACCCAAAACATCGTTCTGAATGCGGCTGCGGAAGCTGAGGCTAACGGTTGGGCAAAAGCAGAAAGTCTCGCACAATGGTATGCTGAACAGCTCGCTGCCAACGGCATGACAGTTCAGCCTGCAGTTGACCAACTGATAGCTGACTTCAGGAAAATTGGCGAGATCATGACGATGGAATGGCTAGAACGCGCTGGCGCTTCTGGTGAAGCACTGATTAACGCCTATAAATCAATGTGAATGATCTTTGAGATTTAATGCAGCGAGTGTGTCGACGCAGACTTGCGAACGAAACCTCAGTTATTGGTGGTCATAGGTGCAGTCATTTTGAACCGCAAAGAATCAAGTTCACGAGCTCGAATGCTATTGTGGCAGCAGCCAAAGAAGTAATTTCGGCGTGGTCGTAAGCCGGGGCTACTTCGACGATATCGCCACCAACCATTCTAATCCCTCGCAGGCCGCGCAGAATGTTAATCAGCTCGCGACTGCTGAGCCCCGCCACCTCCGGTGTACCTGTACCCGGTGCATGGGCTGGATCGAGAACGTCAATGTCGATCGACAGATATAAAGGCACATCTCCAACTCGATCGCGAATTCTGGCGGCGACATGATCGGGACCCTGCTCGTTGAGCTCATCACAGTGTATGACCTTAAAACCCAACTCAGCATCTTGCGCAAGGTCTTCGCTGCTATAGAGTGGACCGCGAATTCCCACATGCATTGATGCTTGGTCATCGAATAGTCCTTCTTCCGCAGCGCGGCGAAAGGGTGTTCCGTGAGTATAGGGTGCGCCGAAATAGGTGTCCCAGGTATCCAGATGGGCGTCAAAGTGAACCAGCGCAACCGCCCCGTGACGGCGATGCATGGCTCTGAGCAACGGAACTGCAATGGTGTGATCACCACCAAGGCTGATCAACGAGCCGACACTACTCAATAACTCAGACGCTGCTGATTCAATCTGGTCAATGGCTTCTGTAATGCTATAAGGATTACAGGGAACGTCGCCGGCGTCGGCAACCTGAAACTCCCGAAACGGTTCAGTACCGTAGGCTGGATGGAAGTTATAACGAAGGTGCCGCGACGCCTGACGAATTGCCTGGGGTCCGAAACGGGCTCCTGGTCTGTAACTCGTGCCAGAATCAAACGGTATGCCAAGAATTGCGACATCACAGTAGCTAACATCGCGTAGTTCCGGTAGTCGGCAAAATGTAGACGGTCCCGCGAAACGAGGAACAATCGAACCGCTCATCGGCTGTATCGGTGGCGTTTTTCTGTCAGTCATGTGTCAGGAATCCATTTGTTGGTGTTGAATACTTCCATTTACATCATAGTAGAATTTTACTCAACCTTGATTCAAATGAAATGATGGTAGAGCATACCCCAAAAGCGAACTATCCAGTTTTTCATTTCATGTTGAATTCAACATATCTTGGAATATGCCTCAAGTTAGAAAATGTTGCAAATATCCCAAACGACCGATTTCATACTCAGTTGGCAAACACTTGGCATAAAACTCATAAGAAATTGGATCGGTCTTTCCACAACTCGGTAAATGATGTACAGTCCTATTGGAGTGCGTTAAGTATCATAAGTGCCTCCGCGAGTTCATGCCCAATTCCATTGATTGCGTGAGTAATTAAAGAAATATTCCAACTCACTTCAAAATTACTGAAACTTGTCAAAATACTCATCAAATCAAAAACATGTGAATCTTGAGGTTCGTGGCGCCAGGCATAACAATCTCAAAGATCTAAATTTAGACATTCCACTGAACCAGCTCACTGTAGTTACTGGAGTCAGCGGCTCTGGTAAATCTTCTCTGGCTTTTGATACTGTCTATGCAGAAGGGCAGCGAAGATACGTCGAAACGTTCTCACCCTACGCCCGGCAGTTCTTAGACCGCATGGACCGTCCGAAAGCTGACTCTATTGAAAATGTTCCCCCAGCGGTTGCAATTGATCAGGTAAACCCTGTTCGAACAACGCGTTCAACTGTGGGGACGATGACCGAAATTAATGATTACCTAAAACTTCTCTTTGCTCGTATTGCCTCGCTTTATTGTCCCAACTGCGGTAAACTCGTCAAGCAGCGCACAAA